>CANQYH010000018.1 GCA_947628025.1 uncultured Lachnospiraceae bacterium
TATATACCGTGCAGACCCATCCGTATCCTCAGGGAGTTTACGAGATACCGGTATAAGCTGACCTCCTGCAGAAGCAGCGAGAAGAATCGATTTCAGAATGCGCTTACCGTCTGTAACGTCGCATTGGACTCGGTCGTTTCCGATATCTTTGGGAAATCAGCCACCTCTGTAATCGATTACCTCCTTGGACACTCCTCTGATTCCATCAAACACGAAGAAATCGTCTCCAGACTGCTCCGTTCGCTCAAGAAAAAGTCTGAGAGTGTCATCGAGTCCATTGAGGGTTATCAGATGACTGATCCCCAAAAATACCGTATGCGTCTCATCCACGCACATATGGATTATATCACATCTGCGATAAATGATATAGACTCTATGATCGATTCTCTGGTGGAACCTTACGAAAATGCTGTCCAGTTACTCTGTACCATCCCCGGCATTGACCGCAACAGTGCGGTTACTGTCATTTCCGAGATTGGTACCGACATGTCACAGTTCTCTAATTCAAAGCGTTTATGCTGCTGGGCCGGCCTGACTCCCGGCAATAATGAGTCAGCTGGTAAGAAGAAATCTGTCCGGATCACACGTGCCGGTGTCTACCTCAAACCTGCATTGGTGCAAGTTGCCCATGCAGCCGTGAAATCCAACAAGTCTCCTTACTACAAGGCCAAATATGAACGCATCATGAAACGCCGCGGCAAGAAGCGTGCCATCATTGCGATCGCCCGGATGATCCTCACTGCCATCTACCAGATGCTGTCTACTGGGGAGGCATGGAATCCGACCGATCTTTACAAGATTGATATGCCTGAACCCTTGAAAAAGAAACAGAAAGAAAAGGCAGTCAAACAGGCTATGAAACTTTTAATTGCAGAGGGGCTTATTGAACAGCCCTTGCTTGTTTCTTAGCTTATCTCTATAAAATCAACCTTGTCTCAAAAGGCTATTTTTCAATAGCTTGTCTTAGTGCGCCATTTTACGGCCTTCCTCTACTTTCTTTCACACTACTTTCCTTTCGAATTACCCCGAATGGTCTTTCTGAACTGTTTTTCAGATTGCCCGATCGATCCGCTCAGAACGTCCCGCTAACCGCTCCGGGTCGTTTCCCGCATTCTCTTCTCAGTCCGTTCTGCGGATCACCGTCCCCGCGGCTGTTCTTCGGACCTTTCGGATCCTGTCTTTACAGAAACGCCAAAACTCTCTCAGAACACAGACAAAGGCCCCACTCCCTTTCTTCCCCATCTCGTCCTCTTGCGTAAAAAGTGAAACTCCGGTGAAACACCGCTTTGGAATATAGAAATTCCTGAAATCCGCCGGGAACGATTCCCGGCACGATTTGTAATTATAGTATAGAGCCTACCCCCGTCCCGGTCAAGCATTTTCTTAAAGTCATAATATTCGTACTATTCTCAGGATTCCACCCGCTTTTACCCGCAGCCGCCGCAATCAATCTATTTGTTAAAGCAGTTTTGCGTGAGAATCGTATCCCGTTTGAGATTACGCAGACTCCCGATCCGTTCTTTTCAGAAACCAACCTGGCCTACGTGAAAAAATCCGTTCAGGAATTAAAAGACGGAAAAGGCACCTCTCATGAACTGATCGAGGAAGCTCCGCCATTTTCCCAACAGCCTAATGCTCTTTCCGGATGTCCAGCGACACGCGCCTGACAGGGATCTCGATCCCGGCCTCGTCGTAGGCGTATTTCAGTTCTTCGGTCATGGCCCACTTCGTCGGCCAGTAGTTCTCTTTTGCGATCCAGCCCCTGCCGACCACGGTGATGCCGCTCTCCCCCAGCTCGTCGATAAACGTCACGATCTCTTCATCATGGAGAATATTCGGATTTTCCTCAAACAAACGGCGCAATATGTCCTTGGCCCGGCGCAGGTCCGCCTCATAGGCGACGCTGACCCGGATCTCCAGACGCCGCTTGTCCTCCGCCGTCACATTGATGATCCTGGCGTTGGCTACCAGGCCGTTCGGCAATATGATCTGCCGGTTGTCGATGGTCTTCAGCGTCGTATAGAAAAGCCCCGTCTCGGCGACGATCCCCTCCGACGTATCGCAGACGATATAATCGCCCGCCCGAAACGGTTTCAGCGCCATAATGATCACGCCGCCGGCAAAATTGCCCAGGAAATCCTGCATCGACAGGCTGACCGCCAGTCCCGCGGAGCCCAGCAGCGCGATGATAGACGCGGAGCTGACGCCCAGCTTCTCCAGCGCGATGAAAGCGCTGATGCCGCAGACTCCCGCGTAAACCACGGCCGTAAGGAACGAGTGCAGCAGGCTGTCCATGTGCATCTTCGTGAATGTCCGGTTCAGCATGTTCCGCAGGAATTTCGCGATGCGGACCCCGATGAACATGACCACCGCGGCTTTCAGCACATTGATCCCCAGGTCCATCAGGGCCGGCAGCGCGCTCTCCGCGGTCCGGCTGAGAACGCCCGCCCCCGCCGTCAGACTAAAAATTCCCGCAGTCCGTCCGCATCTTGCCGTCAGACCGAGCCCCAGCGCTGCTCCCGCCGCCGTCATCCAAACCGTCATTTCTCCATCCTCCTGCTTTCCTGTCCCGTCCACGCCGGGAACCTTTGATATCCCGGCTCTGCCGTTTCCGGACTTACCTATAATACGCCAGCATCAGGTCCACCATGCGCCCGTAGCTTTTCACGCCCTCCTGCTGGCTGTTGATCTTCAGATATGTATCGTTGACTTTCGTAGCGGCCTCGGCCACCTTGCCGTCGTACCGCCTCCAGAACGCATTGTTCGCCTGCAGGTCCTCGATGGACCGGGCGTTTAACTGCCCGTAAAGCCGGCTGTACGTCTCTATATCCTGGGCGGCCAGGGCATTCCCGGCGTAGACCCAGCCGGTCAGATAACCGCTGTATCGGAAATAGGGGCTGTCCGAACCGATACAGGCCAGATATCCGATAAAATTGGCCTCGTCCTCCCGCATGAAGCCCCGCAGATGCGACAGTTCATGGCAGATCGTATGCGGAATGTCGTAATCGGTCATCTCCCGGTTGTAATTGGCCTCCACCGTAAACGGGGAATAGATCCCGCTCAGCTGCTGCACCGACAGAATCCAGGACACGCGCAGCCCTTTCGGCCGGGGATAATGCCCCGCCAGCTGCGGATACTGTTCCGCCAGCTTGTCCATGGCCCGCTGCCCGTCCTTCTCCCAGGAGGAGCTGTAAGGCGTCGTATCCACGGTCTCATTGACCATCTGCGTCAGGTACTCGCACAGCGCGCGCAGCTCGTCCACGGACGAGTCCCGGACCTCCAGGTTCAGATAGCTGGAAAACGGTCTCCGGTAATAATTGACGCCGCAGCAGGCCGTATAGAGGAACGCCAACAGTCCCGCAAACAGAAAGAGTCCTGAAAACGCGCCCGCCGCCATCCGCCGCAGGGAAACTCTCTCCCCGGTCCCGCGCCGGGCGCGCCAGATCTTCCGGATCCGGCTCACGATATACCAGACCAGCCACAATATCCCCAGATACAGGACAATCTCCGACACAGAAAACGGGAAAAGCCCGCAAACCCGGCCGTAGATCCCCACGATCCAGGGATATACCGCCGTCGCGTACCATTCGCCGAAGCCGCTGACCCGCCTGGCCGTGACCTGCAAGATCCCGGCCGCCATAAGGAGTACGGCCCCGGCCAGCACCCTGCGGCCCGCCGTACCGCCGGTGATCCCGGCCACGCCGCGCGTATTCTTTTCTCTTCCGTGAGCTTTGTCCATATCCGCTTCCTGTCCCTTTAAATAGAATATCTGTAAGATTTTCTTCTATTCTACCACAACATGGGCCCGGATACATATAAATTTTTTCTTACTATTGTTTTTCTGACGCCCGAAAATGCCGGGCGCCTCTGCTGTCTTGCCTTTCAATATTTTTCCGCGCCTTTTACGCCGGCGGACAGATCTCATCCCTCCTATTTTTCATGGAACTCCGTTTCCCTGAAGAGACCGGGATGGACGGGGGTTTTATATGAGACCGACATAGAAAAGGGGATAGGGAAAAATGACTGCCGCCCCTGAGAATGGGGTCCAATGGGGCAGACGCAGGCGGCCGGCGGCAATATTCAGCAATTTCTTGGATGCGGGATTTTGGGATGTGGAATTTGGGAACGCGGAATTTTGAATGTGGGATTTTGGATGCAAGATTTCGGAACGCGGAATTTCGGAACGCGGAGTTTTGAATGCGGGATTGCGGTATGCAAGATTTCGGGATACAGGATCACGACCACCAAATATGCGCGACCCCGCGGACAAAAAAATAAGATAACGGTCTGGAACGGGAATAATCTGTTCCCCATCAAACATGCGCAGCCCCGCGGACAAAAAAGGATAGCGGTCTGGAACAGGAATGACCTGTTCCCCATCAAATATACGCGGCCCCCGGACACAAAAATTTCCAGAACGGTCTGGCTGTGAATATTTTGTGCCTGTGGGAGCCGCGAACGCAATGTGCGGGGGAATACCTGCTATTTTACTACGATACTATTCACCCATGCCTTAGTATTCTTATCCAATACGTATCCTGTCGAAGCATAGCCGGGCACGCCGAGCTGATAGAGAATCTCCTCCGCCTGCTCCACGGGTATGTTCAGGGCTTCCAGATCGTCCTCCGTCATGCCTCCAAGGGCGTAAAAGATGCTGATATTTACGATGTCATGATTCTCCAGGGTCACGTCTTTCTTTCCATTGTACCGTTGTCTCTGCTCAATCTGATCATACCAATACTGCTTTGTTCGTGAAATATCACTCTGAATATTGTTCGTAACATAACTAAACACAATTCCCAGACGGTCTTCTATCATCTTCTGAGCGTCAGCCCATTTCATGCTGCTGGAATCATAATTATCAACATCGTAGTGCATCCCAAAAATATTCTCAAACATATTCTTCGAATCGTCCCACACTTTCGCAGTCGAATCGCTCGCGGACGCCTGTACCTGGTACTGTGGGCGGGTCTGCACCACGCCGTTCACAGTCCACGCTCCGCTGGCGTTCACGTCGGAGCCGTCGATGGTCGTACCGGTCACCAGATAGCCGTGGCCGTTGAAATAGAAGCACTCCGCATTGCCGTCCCCGTCCCCATCGATCCATTTCCAGCTGCTGACCGGGTAGGTCCCGTCGTCATTCTGATACCAGAAGCCTGTGGTATCGCTCTTCCAGGTCCCCGCCAGCGCGGTCGAGCTCATAGCCAGGGCAGCCGCCGCGGCGATCATTGCCGCACATAATTGTTTCTTCATACATTTCCTCTCTTTCTGCAGGTCTCTCCGCCTGCTGCGTTTTGTCACGGAGCGGTACGGCCGGCAGCGCAGAAACGCACGCTGCCCCCCCAAAAACGTTCCGGTTTTTGAGGGGGCAGGTCGCCTGTCCTTGTTCTACGTGACTATCTTATCATATCAGCCTGGTTCCCGCAAGCAGAAATTTCCGCTTGCCCGCTCCCGCTTTATGTGATACACTGAATCTGTCGGCAGGATGTCTGTGTCCTGCCCGTATCCGGTATCTGTTCGGGGATTCCCCGGTGGATTCCATTTTGATGTAACCGCAGTTTCGGCGGCAGTTTGTTTACCGGCCGCGGCATTTATGCAAAAGGGGGAAATATTTTTATGTGCAGAAAAAAGGAATCGCCGGCGGAGGTTCCGGCGAAACAGCCGGCCTGTCAAATGAACCGGCGGCCGACAGTAAAACGCCGGATACCGGCAGCGGGACCTTAAACGACGGCAGTCAAATATCTCATTCCCTTTGACCTTTTCCGCAAAAAGCTTCATAATAGAACTATCGAAACGGAACTGGAAGCGTGGCTGGGCTTCCTGGCGTTCGACGATCTGGAACGGATCTGGGAAATCAGCCATTTTGACCCGGTATTTGAGGAAATGTACCACGACCTGTCGGAATACCGGAGAGAAATTGAGGAGGTGCTGGGCGTGTTTTCGGAAGTATTATATGAAATGGACGTAGAGGCGGTAAAGTACCAGAGCAGCGAAGAAAAGAAGAGACTGCGGCAGGAAATCGCCGAGCAAAAACAGGAAATCATTATGCAGAAAAAGGAGAATGCCCGGCAGGCCGAGCGACTGTCTCTCCAGGCTGAGCAGATCGCCCAGCTAGAAGCAGAACTCAAGGCCCTCCGCCAATCGTAATCCTCCTCCAGGGCACGCTGATGCCCACTAAAACATATTCGTTTATTTTCCGCCCGCGTGAGCGAAAGAATGCAGCGCGTTGTTCTCATCGGCGCGAGACATAAAAAGCCGGCATTTCTCCGCGGCTTTGATCCTCTCTTATATTAAATATAGCGTATTTTCCTGCCTTTCCGGCATATCTAAATTTTTTCTTACCTTTTTCAAAAACCCCTTGCAGAATCGAGGCAACTCATTTACACTTAAAAGAACGGAAAGAAAGAAGGTTGCGATTGACACATGAAAGATAAAAACGCCCCCAGGGAAACGCCGCAGGAATCGCCTGACACAGAAGAAAATCGTATCGACTGGAAAGCAGAGATCATCAGCTGGATCCAGATCCTGGTCATAGCGGCGCTTGCCGCCTTTATATTGGATACATTTATCATCGCCAACAGCCGGATCCCCAGCGGCTCCATGGAAAATACGATCATGACGAACGACCGGGTCATCGGCTCCCGGCTCTCGTACCGGTTCGGAGATCCCGAACGGGGAGACGTAGCGATCTTTATCTACGGTTACGAGTGCCGTGAATGTGAACTCTCCTATCAGGAGACGCCGGACGGGGTCTGCCCGCGATGCGGACGCTCCGACAGGCGCAACTCGAAGATCTATTATGTCAAGCGCATCATCGGTCTCCCCGGCGATACCGTGGACATCCACGACGGCCATGTGTACTTAAACGGTTCCGACGAGCCTTACGACGAGCCTTACCTGAAAGAGGCTATGCTCACGCCCCAGGCCCTGCATTACGAAGTCCCGGAGGGCTGCTATCTGATGCTGGGCGATAACCGCAACTGGTCGGCGGACGCCAGGTTCTGGCAGTATACGTACATCCACAAAGAAAAGATCATCGCCAAAGTGCTGTTCCGCTATTTCCCGCGGATCGGCTGGATCAAATAAACCGAACACGAATATGAAAATTTGAAAGGCTGGCCGCTGCGGATCCCCGCGGCAGCCGGCCTTTTCACTTCTTGATTCTTCTTTTTGACTTCCGGCCGGTCAGCGGCCTCCCGTCGGAGCAGCGGCCGTTCACGCCGCTATTTCGTCCAGATACTCGCGCCCGGATCGTACTGCGGGACGCCGTTCACGACCCACTGTCCGGAAGCGTTCACCTGGTAATGATCAGGGGTCTCGCAGTCCGCCGCCATCGCTCCGTTGTTATCAAAATAATAGCAATACCCGTCGATCCATTTCCACTCGCTCTGCAGCATACGCCCATATGTACCGTCGTGCTCCGTATTCAGGAAATACCAGGTCCCTTCGACGTCCTGCACCCAGTCGGTCAGCATCTGGCCGTACGCATTGAAGTAATAGCACACGCCGTCCAAATACTCCCATCCCATGGCCCAGGTCCCGTCGCTCTTTTGATAATACCAGATCCCATCGTCCTCGACCCAGGCTGCGGACGGCGCTGTCTCTGTCTCTGTTTCCGGTTCTTCCGCCTCCGGCCACCGGGTAATGCGCATGAACTGGGGATCCTCCGCCAGCTCGGAAAGGGACAATTTTCTTCCCCAATGGATCGAATAGTTAAAGTTTCCCTCCGCTACTGTTACCGTATCTCCGTCCCGCTCCAGTACGACCACGCTGTGCGTATCCTGATTGATCCGCAGGATATCGCCCACGCGGACGCTGCCGGTGTCCCTGTCCACCGTCGCCGGCAGATCGCCGAACGCCGCGTCGCTCAGGATCCACGCAAACCCCGCGCAGCCCAAACCGCCTTTCGCCCAGCCATTCATATTGAGGTCCCAGTAAATGACTGTCCCGTCGTATCTATTGCCGTTGGTCCAGCTCATCCCCTCGGGGTACTCGGATTTCAAAGCCGCCATGGCGTTATACACATTCTCCTCGGTCAGAGGGGAAACCGCCGCCCACGTCCACTGCCAGGCTGAGACGGCCAGCAGCACGGTCAAAAGAAGCGCACTTACCTGTTTTTTCAATGAATTTCTCATGCGAAACCTCCTGTTTTTGTGTTTTCGATCCTGATTACATCATACAGGATATTCCGCCCCGCGTCAAGAACAAGCCGCGGCCCCCCAAGTATGTTTGGAAATCTGCTTTTTCGGCTGCCGAAGCCCGGACCGCTATTACAGGACCAGGATATCCATGTAATTCGAGTCCGCCAGGGCCGTTTCCTTTCCATCCGCACCGCGCGCTGTGACGGCAAAGCGGTACCTGCTGCCCGGCGTAAGGCCTGTGACGGCAGCTTTCGGTGCAGACGCTGCCATCACTTTCCTGTAAGTCTGACCTTCATCCTCGGACAAATAAACAAAATACCTCTCCGCATCGCCAAAGCCGATCCAGCGGAGACTGACCGTGCCGGCCTCTGTACTTTCGCCGTATGCGAGCCAGGGGATTGACGGGTATGCCGAACAGTCAGATACGGCGTCCGTCCCGCTTGGAACCACGTACAGTTCATCCGACACAACGCCGGTGTCCGTCCTTAAACGCAGCCCGCGTAATTCGCCGTTCGGGGATGGAATCAGCCAGGCTAAGCTGGTACGCGGGGATTGCGGATGCCATGTCCCGGAAGGCACGTATACTTCCAGGATATAATTTTCTGCGCCTTTGACACTGCTCCACGAAAGGGAAAGCTGATTGTCGGCCGCGTCCGCTCTGAAACCCGCGAAATGGGTATCCGATATCCTGTATTGAAACCCGGCCACACCTTCATGGAAATAGTTCTCTTCGGAGACAGGGAAGCGGCTGAGGAATTCGGGCGTTGTAAACAGCGGACCACGGAAATGAGAGGTTCCGTCCTCCGAGAAAGTCCGTTCATTGGTCAGGAAATAACGGTACCGTTTCGGTTGCGGGGAGTCCCAGGTCGCGTCAAGGTTGTAGTAGAGATCCCCGAGTTTTACGATGTTCCAGGCATGGACGCCGCCGTTTTTGGATGCGGGCCCGGATATGAAACGCGTCTCAACGCCTGCCATACGCATCATCCGGCAGAAGCCGAGCCCAAACCCGGCGCATACGGCATAGCGGTTAACAATGGCGCCATACGCGGACTGGGCTATGTTGTGGGAATCACCCTCGCTATATTTAACATTCCCGGTAAACCAGCCATAAACGGCAGCTGTCTTTTCCACATCGGTCATTTCCCATACTCCCAGGCTGTCCAAGATCTTTCCTGCCGCATCGTCCATTTCCTGTACCTCGTCGTTCCCGATCGGGCTGTAGTATATCAGGATATAATAATCGACGCCATCTTCCTGTGCGGATTTAGCGTCCCCGCCCGGCTCGCCAGCGGATGAGATTCCATAATGCCACAGCATGTCCAGGGGGCCGTCTGCGGCATCCGCGAATATGGCCTCATAGCGAAACGCATACCATGGCGGCTCGCCGGGCGCAATCTTGCAGGATCCGAGCGCCTCCTTTTCGATACAGACCGTGATCGTGCGCGGCCAGTTTTCCGCCTGCCTGCGGAAATCATTGACGGCGTCCTCAACTTTGGAATAGACCGGGATCCCAAGTTCTTTGTCTACAATGCAGTGCTCCATATACTTCCTCCTTATATGAATTATAGACTCTCGGAATCTCCAAGCCATATTTTATGCGGCCTCCGGGATTCCTTTTTATAGTTTCTTTATTGAAACCGATCAACATTGGCGGGGCTCCTGACCTCTCTCCGGATATCCCGTCCCGCGTCAAGAACAAGCCGCGGCCTCTCAGTACGAACCCTCTCCGTCGCAGATATTGCAGACGCCGGATCCATCGCAGATCACGCAGGCTTCATAGTCGTCTAAGTATTTTATCCTGCCCGTTCCGCCGCAGCCGGCACAGCGCCCGCTCCCGCCGCAGCCGATACAGATCGTATCTCCGTTTCGGACGCCGGGCGCGCCGTTTCCAAGGATGAAGCTGTAGCAATTCGGAACCGCGTATACCACCCGCCAGCCGTCTTCTGCGCCGCCGGCTATTTGCTCGGCATCGCCTGTGACAAAGATCGCCAGCTCCGCGCCCACGTAATCGCCATAGGTATACTGCTGATACCATACCGAATCCCCGGTCTGGTTTAATTTCCGGCTCGTATATCCCAGATTTTTCAGAGCCTCCGTATAGACGACGATAAAATGAGCCATGGTTTCATAATCGGCGACCAGGTCGTACGTGTAATAATCATAGGTTTCGTCGCTCTGATTGTATTCACCGCTGACATTAAGCGCCGTGCATGGGTCGGGCAGCCACGGCCTCTCTTCACCGCTTTCTTCCTCATCATCCTGCCTGGCCGTCTCGCTGCTGCCCGTGCCGTTCCCGCCGGATGTCTTTTCCGTGCCACCGCTTCTTTCTTCATCATCCTGCCTGGCCGTCTCGCTGCTGCCCGTACTGTTCCCGCCGGATGTCTTTTCCGTGCCGCCGCTTTCTTCTTCGTCATCCTGTCCGGCTGTCTCGCTGCTGCCGCCGGAATATTCCGGTGGCAGCAGTTTCACTTCGCCGCACGCGGTCAGTGAAGCAAGCATAACGATCAGCAGCAAAACCGCCCAGTGTCTTCTCTGTCTCCTGCGCATTTTCTCCTCCCCAAAGACTGCTCTGTCCAGATGTTTACGGATCTACTTTTTTCTGAATTACGCCGTCCACCGTCCAGTGGCCGCCGGCGTCCAGCTGACGGCCGTCTACCGTTGTGTTCCTGGCCATACGGCCGTTGGCGTCAAAATAGTATAAATAGTAATAATCCGTATCCTTATTCCAGACCCATATATTACGAAACATCTTTCCCTTTTCTCCCGCTCTGGCACTGAAGAGATACCAGTCGTCATTCTCATCCTGATACCAGCCGATCCGCATCTCCCCTCTTCCGTCGAAATAATAATAATCGCCGCCGATCTCCACAAGCCTGCTGATCATCATATGGCCGTATTCATCCGCATTTTTGCTGAAATAGTTCCAAGCTCCTGCCGCATTCTGGTGCCAGCCGGTCTGCATCCTCCCGCTCTTGTCAAAATAATAATAATTTCCGCCGATCTCCGCGATCTCATCTGACAGCATCCAGCTGCGGTCCCTGGTATCAACTTCCTTAAAATAGTACCAGCTTCCGTCGGTATCTTGCATCCACCCGACCCGATACTTTCCGGTAGGTTCCAGATAATACCAGACCTCATGACTGTATCTCCATCCGGGCAGCAGCTTTCCGGTCGCATCCGTGATCAACTCTCCATTGGCGTCCAGATAGTACCAATCCTCCCCGATCAATTCTCCCAACCGTCCGTCAACCCATTTCCACTCGCTTCCCAGGAGCTGTCCCAACGTCCCATCGTTTGCTTCGCTCAAATAGCAAACATCGCCTGTCTGTCTGTCGTCAGCCGTCAGGGCCCATCCGGTCCACATGATTCCGGTTTTTTCATCGAAATAATAATACGCTCCGGAGATCAGCGCCCAGCCTTTGGCCCTTGCGCCATCCGCTTTCTCATAGTACCAGCCGTCCGCATCCCGTTTCCAGCTTCCGGAGGAAAGCACCTCCGCCACGGCGCTCGCCGCCGGCCACCGGCTGATCCTCTCAAACTGGGGATCGGAGGCGAATCTGGAAAAATCCAGTTCCCTCCCCCAATGGATCGTCCCGCTATAATTTCCCTCAGCCACGATGACCGAATGGTCCCTGACCTCCAGTACGATGACGGAATGGGTATCGCCATTGATCCTCAGAACATCTCCTACCCGTATCTTCGTATAGTCCCGATCCACCGCGGTCACCGCATGGTCTCCGAACGCGGCGTCGCTCAGGATCCAGACAAACGCCCCGCAGCCCCAGCCGCCGCGTGAACTTGTATTATCATTCAGGTCCAAATAGACCTGCGTATCCCAATAATAGTCGTCATTGGTATACTTCATCCCCTCCGGATACTCCGCTTTCATCGCCACCATGGCCTCATAAACCTCCTGCTCCGTGCCGCCGAAGACCTCCGCCCAGGCGCACTGCCAGCACAGCAGCGACAATAAGACGCACAGAAACGCCGCGTTCACATACTTCCGTAGTCCTCGTTTCATGTTCTCTTCTCCTTTCTTATCCGCGTCTGCCGAAACGGCGGCGCGATCATCGCGCATCGTCAAATCCGCTGAGTATCTGCTCCAGCTCCGCGACGGCCTGGCTCATCTGCTGCCGTTCCTCCTCGCTCTTGGACGCTGATTCCTCATATTGTTCCACAGTTTCCCGCGCTCTCTGGATCTGATCCTGGTAATAGTCCTCCAGCAGACCGCAAGCCGTCTTCTGCAGCGCTTCGTACTGGCTGCCGATCCTCTGCCGCGCTTCCTGGATCAGGGCCGGATATTTGTCGCGGATGCTCTCCAGCAGTTTATCTTTATCTGCCTCCAGCTCGTTTTTTCTCACCATGCTGCCCACAAAATCCGCCAGGCCGCTGATCGTTCTACTGCCGCTGATGCAGTTGATCGCCAGGGTAACGCTGTCCCCGCGGGTCCAGGTCTTATTGTTCAGGCGGAAACAGAAGCTGATCTTGTCTCCGGAAGCATACGCGCCGGCCAGCCCTTTCCCCAGGCTGTCTGACAGATCGCTCATGTACTCCAAAAGCTCTTCCCGGTGCAGCTCCAGACATTCCTGGATCGCGGTCTGCAGCAGCTCGATGCAGTAATATGTATAATACTGGCTGATCTCCTGGAACGAATATCTGGACAGGTCCTCTTTTTCCATCCGGTGCAGAAGCGTCTCCGTCCAAAGGACTGCGTCGTTCTTCATGGCCTCCACCCGGTTTTTGATCTCATTTTCGGCATCGGCCATACGCTGGCTCTGCTGCTTTTCTTCCTCTCTCAGCTTGCCGCGCTCTTCTTCCAGCCGGTTCCCGTCCATTTCCATGCCTTTTTCGATATTGTTCAGATCGGCGCGGATATCCTCCATCATCGTGCGGGTCATACGCTGCATCCGGTCTGCCAGGATCACCGATTTCTTCTCCTGGATCAGCTCGGCGATCGCCTGCTTCAGTTTGCCAAAATCGTTTTCCAGCTCCGGAGCCAGTTCCGGACAGGGCCGCGCCTCGCCCCGGATTCGGCACATCTCGTCCAGAGAGCTGACCATATAAATGTCCTCCCCCGGCAGCAGAAGCTCCGTCTTTTTGACCAGCGATTCTCTCATCTTCTCCATATTGTCATGCTCTCTCAGCAGATCGCCGAAATTGCCCACCAAAAACAGTTTGGTGTACTGCTGCGGCAGGATCGCGTAACGAATATACATCTGCTCGCTGCGGGAGAGAGGCGAACCCAGAGAATACACGTAGATCACCGCGTCTGCCTGGGCCATCGCTTCCGCCACGATCTGATCGAGCCGGTCGTCGGTCACGTCGTTGAGTCCCGGAGTGTCGACGATACGGATATCCTGCAAAAGATCATAGGGCCGCCACATCTCCAGCTGGCGGATCGTCTCGCCGGTCTCCGCCATCAGCTTCTCCAGCGACGAACGGGAAAGTTCATCGTCCCGCAGGACCATCCTGCGCCCGCCGGACAGAACCGCTTCGTTTTTATGTGCGCCGTAGTTCAGCCGGTTCATCGTCACGGTTTCCGGGATCACGTCGGTTATCATGACCTCTTCCCCTACCAGGGCGTTGATCAGGCTGGATTTGCCGCGTTTAAATTCTCCGGCAACCACGATCGTAAACGGATCTTTCTTCCGGCTGCGGATCTGGCGGTCCCATTTCTCCATATGGTCGATCAATGTGCCGCCCAAAAGGCTGCGGTAGCGGCTGTCATACTGAAAAACGCGCAGGCGATCCAGATTCTGTTCCAGGTCCTGAATCATATCCGCCGCAGATACGGTAATTCTATCTTGAATCGTCATTGTTCTTACCTCCCTTGCTGCTCTTTAAAAAGAGCTGTGATCTTCGCGCATTTGGCATCAACTTCTTCTTTCGTTTCCAGAACCATTCCCGGTTTTTTCAGTTCGGGCCTCCACTCATACAGCAGCTCGCAGCGCGAAAACGCATCGCTTGCCAGTACGCGCCGGATGCTGGCCGGATGGGTACTGCCGACCTCCGTGAATACGGACGCCGTCTGGGACAATTCATCCAGCTGGCGGCGCAGGTCTTCCAGATCCAGTGTTTCCTCACGGTTGATGAATGTGCCGTAAGCCAGCTTTTTATTGACGCTGATCGCATCCTCCACGCGGTCCGCGCAGATCATGCCCGCGCGGTCGCAGGTGATCTCCGCCGCGCGGCTCCACTGCCGATACAGCAGCACGGTGGACGCGGACAAAAACTGCGCCAGCGTTCCCACGCTCCCGAAGACTCCATTAAGCAGATCCACAATACTCATATATACGCTGTGTTCATTATGTACATGGCCGCACTCATGGCCGATCACACATTTCAGTTCTCCCGGCGTCATACGCTCGACGATGCCGCTGTACAGCACGATCGTGGGCGTCACCGTATCGGAAGCGTAGGTAAAGGCGTTGAGCGCCTGATTATTCAAAATGTACAGATTAGGGGAACCGATCCCCAGACGCTTGGCGCAGTCCTGGGTCATATCGTAAAGATCGGCGAACTGGTTCGGTCCCGCCAGCACGGCGCCGGCTGTCAGAAGCTGGCGCTGGCGCGCCTCCGCCTGCACAGCCACCCTCTTGCTCAGGGAATAAAAGAACGGGATCTTTCGGATCTCTTCTCTCAATTTATAATCCAGGGAAAACGCGTAATCCGGTATGCCGTTGACCCGATGGGCCTCGTCGTTTCTGCGCATTTTATCCACATATGCGCCAAAGTCAATGTTGATCCCGCTGAGGGCGGGGATATCGATCATCGTATTCGATGTCAGCCTCATATTGATCTCTCCTTTCTTTACGCTTCGGTCTCTGCCAGCGCCGCGTTTACTTTTCTCATGATGGGAGCCAGACTCTCTCCGATCTCTTTCAGCTTCGCTGCCAGGTTCCTGCATTCTTCGGTTTTCTGTTCCTTGTTTTCTTTTGCTTTCACGATATCGGCGGCGATCGCCTGCAGCGTATCCTCCGTACCGGCGATCATGGTTTCCGACTCCTGCTCTACCTGTCCGACCAGGTCGCGGATCTGCGTCTCTACCTGCTCCTGCGCCCACTTTTCAAGAAGCTTCTGCCTGCGGAAGTCGTCGACAAGGTCCCTGGCCGATTTCTTCAGCTCCTGGCGGAACTTATCCACTTTCTCTTTTTCGATCGTTCCTTTCCATATAACGGAAGTAGCCAGTTTTCCGGCCATCGTGCCGGCAGCGCCAGTGATCAGAGCGAACGGAATGATCGGAACCGCGCCCATCATCGTGATCAGCCCCACCGCCATGACTGTGCTGGACGCTGCGCCGGCCAGCAGGCCCGTGCCTGCGCCCTTGAGTCCCGCCATACGGTAGCCCTCGATCAGGCCGCCCAGGCCCATCAGGCCGAAACCGCCCGAAGAGAGGAGTCCGGTGCAGGTAGCCGCCACCAGATTCGACAGCGCGTCCACGCCGAGGACGTAAGCGGTCTCCATATTGCCATTCCTGCGCAGCGATGCCCCGATGTCTGTCAGCTGGCTGGAGAGATCGCCCATATACTCCTGGATCTTGAGCCGCTCGTCGCCGATCTGCTCCGCCAGGTACACGTTGATCTGCTCCATATAATCGCTGAGCGCGCCGCTGACCTCGCTCTTCAGGCCGGCGCTGATCTTTTCCCTCAGACGGTCCTGCCCTTTTTCATTGCCGACTTCTTTGGGGGTGATCGGATACTGATCCAGCCATGCGTCCAACCGGCTGTTCAGATCCGTATATTTATCTGCCACGGTCACTTCCATCTGCCGCTTGATCTCGCCGCCCTTGACATGGATCCGCTTTACCTCTTCTTTGGTTTCCCGGCGGAGCTGACGGATCTTCTCCTCCGCTTCTTTCTGATTTTTCAGGAATTCTTCCGCGTCCATTTCCAGAGCGCTCAGCCGCAGGTTCAAAGCGTTTTCTCCCTCCGCGATCAGCGCGGTGACCAGCGAAGCCGCGCGGCCGATCTCCAGCGCTCCTCTTTCCTGCGTCAGCAGCCTGCGCAGACGGTCCTCCAGGGCCAGGATCCCGCTCTGCTCCACCAGCTCCGGCTGATTCTCCACCCGGCCGGTAAGCGCCTGGAGAGCGGAGATTGGATAGAGCTTCAGATCCGCCAGTTTCGTCTCCGCGTCCCGATATACCCTGGAATCTTTCCCGTGGATCTTTTCCGCCCGGTCCAGGATCTCGCGGACGATCTTCGCGCGGATGCTCTCCAGCACTTTCTGACGGTTTTTCTCGCCCATGATGATATCGATCTGGTTCACGACCACGATCAGCCGGGTCACGTCGCTGGTCATCAGTTTCTCGCGCACAAAATCCGCTTCACTTTTACCGAACGGCGCATTCGCGGCCACCACCATCACCACCGCGTCCAGGCGGGGGATCACCGATTCGGAGATCGCGTCCATCCGGTCGTCGTCGTTGAGTCCCGGCGTGTCGTAGATCTCGACATTGTTCTGGCAGAACGGGCACGGATACTCTACGATCGCCTGCTCCACCAGCTCCGCCGTCGCCTCGGATTCGGCCGTGATCTTCGTAACATACTGGGCGATCTGATCTACAGGCACCACCTCCCGGCGTCCGTCCTTATATACGATCGTCGCTTTCGGTTTCAGTCCATAGGTAATGCGGTTCAGCGTCGCCGATGCGGGAACCACGTCCGACGGCGCGATCTCTTCGCCCAGAAGCGCGTTGATCACCGTGCTTTTCCCCCGCTTAAACTCTCCCATGATCCCTACGGAAAATACATGGGACTTGATGCGCGCGGAGGCTTCCCGGGCCCGCTCCGCCTGCATGGGAAGATCGAGCCGCTGCATCGTTTCTCTGGTATTCTCCAGCGCCATGGTCATATCCGCAATCATTTCCTGATAGCCGATATAACTGAAATCCCTGTTTTCTGCCATTTTACCCTGTCCTCTCTTCTTTTTGTTCTTTATTCCTCAGCCCGGGGATCCTAACCGGCCCCGGGCAAAGTTTCTTTCACAGTTTTTTGCCGCACTCCATGCAGAAAACCGCTCCCTCTTCGGCTTTCGTGCCGCATACCGGGCAGATCCGCGCCGCGGGAATCGCCGTTTCCGGCTGACTGGCGGGCGTTTCCGTCTCCCCGGCCGGTTCCGCATGGGGAGCCGCTTCCTCGTCCGCAGGCGCCGGCGCGGGTGCTCCGCAAAAGCTGCAGCGGTCTCCCTCCCGAAGCTGCGTTACGCCGCAGGCGGAACATTTGAAAAATACAGGCGTTTTCTTCTTGATCTTAGCCGGCTGCGCCGCGAATCCGGCCGCCGCGGTTTTTTCCGCCGCGGAAAACGCTTTAGGGGCCGAAGCTTCTTTCGCCGCAGGGCCGGGAACCGCGGCGGATGGCTTTTCCGGGACTTCCGTCTGTACTGTCCCGGCGGCTGCGATCTGCCAGAGCGGCTCTCCTTTAAGGAGACGGCCGGCCCACTCGTCCGGACAGGTCTTTCCCGTTTCGCACCGGCCGCACATCAACGCGTACCTGGATTTTATGGTCACGGTCGGAATGAAAAACACATCGACTTTCAACTTGGCCTCTTCCAAGAAAAACTCGGTTTTCGTACCGCATTGGGGACATGTATAGACTCCTACGCTTTTGATCTTCTTAAAATGATCGGTGGCGCCGCAGCCGTTTACCCGAAAACCTCCCATGATCTCGCTCCTCCTGCTCCGTATTTTGCCCGTTTATCCGCAGTCCTTTTCGGACCAGCGCTTTCCTACATATACCGCTTTAATTTATCAACGATCTCCTTGGGCGCCGGGCTGGCCGGCACCGCCGGACAGAATGACATGACCGTTCCGTCTTTCAGGATGACCACCAGCGTATTATAGACGCCGGCGTACTTTCCGGTCCTCAGCTCGCCGATCTGGTTCAGGGGAATGATCAGCATCTTGTCCCCGCTTACTTTTTTCTGAGCCGCCAGCATCCCCAGCGTTCCCAGCATCATGGCTCCCGAACTGCCAAACTGCTTTTTAAATTCCAGCCGGTCGCTGTAAACCGTAAGTTTTCCGGTCGCCCTGGCGATACCTACGACCAATTCACCCTGGTACAGGCTGACCATATTCAGCGACGACAGCGCGGTATTTACGTTCGTGGTCTCCGCCGCGGCCTCTTTTGGGGGCTGGGTCCACTCCGCCGCTTCGCGTTTGTTCACCCGCACGCCGCATACCGGGCAGTACAGCGCGTTCGGCTCCAAAGGGGTCCTGCAGATAGAGCAAAACTGTTTCTCCGCTTCCGCTTGTACCGGCGTCCCGCACCGGATACAGAACTTTGCCGCATCCGGAAGTTCCTGTCCGCATTTTTTACAGTACATTTTTATCCTCCTCTTACAGACTGTAACTCTCCTCCGTCTTCTGACATTCCGCCGTCAAGCTGTCAAGCTGTCCGCACAGCTTCTCATACTCCTGCTTTTCCATCCGCTCATATCCGTTATCAAACGTATACGAGGCGCAGTTGAAAAATTTCCGCACCAGCTGCTCGATACGCTGCTCTCTCTCCCGAACCTGGAACCGGACAAATTCGAACAGCCTCTGCTCCCTCCGCCGGTAATAGCTCTCAAAGGACTCTTTGATCGCCTGGTCCGCATGATAAGCCCGTTTTCCCAGCGGCATTCTTTCCGGATAGACCGGAGCCGTTTCCCAGTAAAAGGCCTCCGGCGTGCTGAGATCCTGGGGCAGAGCGCCGAATTTATCCAGATCCTCCAGATCCTGCCCGATCCTGCGGGAAAGCGTCTCCGTCTGTTCCGTCAGCTGGGAAAGACGTTTTTTCAGTTCCCGGTAATCCGGACAAAAATGTTCCTCCCAGATCTTATAGTAAGTATGGTATTCCTCCTGTGGCAGTTCCGCGCTCAGCTCCGAAAACATCGTCTTCATCCGGGATATGAACGCTCCCCGCTCGGAAAATCCATGGGAGGCCTTGTCAAAACCGTCAAGCGCTTCCCGGCTCCGCTCATTTTTGCTCCGGGCGATGACTTCCCTGCAGGCCGTCCAGATCTCTTTCTGCTCCATCTTCATGCCATACGCCGTTTCCGCAAACGCTTTTTTCAGCGCGTTCCACTCCTCCGCCTGCCGGGTCTGCCGTTCCCAGTCCCCGATCAGGGTCTGAAACGCCGGAGCCAGGCGCTGTATTGTATGCAGCGGAGTAAGGATCGCGGCGCTGTGCTGGGTGCGGATGATCAGGGGCAGCAGTTCGTCGTTCAGACGCTGAAAACCGCTCTGTTCAAAAAGCTCCTGATCTCCCATCTCGCAGGCGTACAGCGCCTGTACGGAGGATACGGGAAACAGAATGGGCCGGGCGAAGATCCTGTCATATTTCTTCATCACATCGTCCTGCTCCGAATGGTCCTCCAAAAGGATCTCCCGCACCTTTTTCTGCAGTCTCTCCTCGATCAGGCGCAGGATCCGCTCTCTTTGGGCCGTGGCGACCGTATCCATTTTGTTGACCATGAAAACGATCTGGCAGACCTGATTGCTCTCCGTCAGCCGCGCAATGAAATCCGCTTCCGTGTCGCTGACCGGGAAATGGGGATCCAGCGTGACGATCGCCAGATCGATCTCGGGCAGTTGGTCGATGGTCACGCTGTTCATCGCGTCGTCATCGTTCATACCGGGCGTATCGATCAGATCCACATTGTTTTCGCAAAAGCGGCAGGGATATTCGACCACCGCTTCCTTGATCTCCTGCGCCCGGGAGGCGGAATGTTCCGTCAGCTTCGTGATATAATCCGCAAGCTGATCGATCCGGATCTTTTCCGCGGGCCGGCCGTCTTTCCAGTACACGTACCCTGCGGGCGTATCCCCGTAAGTGATGCGGTTGATGGTCGCCGTAGCCGGCGCTACATCCGCCGGCAGGATCTCTTTCCTCAAAAGTGCGTTGATCAGGCTGGTCTTTCCGCGTTTGAACTCTCCGACCACCGCCACCTGGAAACGCATACGCTCCAGTTTCTCATTCTGACGGTCCAGCTCCGCGATCCAGGAGGCAACCTGCTGCATGCCGCCGTAGGGCTGCAGGATTCGTTTCAGTCCCATCAACAGGTCGTGTACCTGCAGCGTATACGATAAATGATTGGCCGCCATATTTTTTTCACCTCCCGTTTTATCATCGGTCTTTCTGAACCGGAAGCGTTTCTCTGCGTCTCTGCCGTTATTTATACACCATCGCCGAAACGCGTTTTGAACTTTGTTTCCGCTCCTCTTTTCACGGTTACTTTTATCAAATTTTCTCTCTTTCTGCGGGTCTCTCCGCCTGCTGCGTTTTATCACGGAGCGGTACGGCAGCGCAGAAACGCACGCTACCCCCCCCAAAACATTCCGGTTTTGAGGGGGCAGGCCGCCTGTCCTTACTTTACTCTGTTATCTTATCACACCCTCCGGATTCCCGCAAGCGAAAACAAGCCGGATACCGCATTCTCCTCCCGGCGCCCGCGCGCTTCCGCGTTTTTTCATTGACGAACCGTCTATTTTTGTATATAGTTAATCCAATGGCATCCCTCCCGGATGATCCCCCATCGGACGTCCGCCGGTTTCGCGGGATCTCATGTATATAAAGCTTTCAAAGGAGTACCGACCGATGAGATCATTCCTGCAAAAAGAGAAAGACCGGATCGCCGCCGTCTGTGAATGGCTGTTTTTGGCAGCCGTACTGGGCCGTCTGTTCTGGCGCCTGAATACATGGCTTTCCCTGAATCTGGACTCCGATATGTCCGGCGAGATGATACTGGCCCGGCTGCTGAACCGGGAGGGCAGGATCCTGACCGATCGGTGGTATTATTCGACCGAACTCCGCGTTTTGAACACGCAGCTCATTTTCGCCCCCTTATTCAGCCTGTTTCAAAGCTGGCACACGATCCAGATGACCGGCTGCTTCTTTCTGGTGCTGATCCTGCTGGCCAGCCTCCTTTATCTGATGCGGCAGCTGGAAACCGAACACGCGCCGCTGTTCGCCGCCCTGCTGATCTGCCCGTTTTCTTACGTCCACTTTTACGTGTGTCTGGCAGGGAATTATTACGTTCCTCATATCGCGATCGTCTTTTTTACGCTGGGGGGCCTAATCTGTTTGCTGAAAAAAGAACCCTC
>CANQYH010000019.1 GCA_947628025.1 uncultured Lachnospiraceae bacterium
GAAAAGTTTTAGCCGCGAGAAGAGCAAAAGGAAGAGCCAGATTATCTGCTTAATTGCTTAGTAAACAGGCCGCAAGAAATTGTGGCCTGATTTTTACGGTTTAAAACTTGGTAGAGCGCCTGCATTTTTGGGGCGCTTGCGTATTTTTCAGGAGGTTTCATGAAAAGGTTTCCTTCCATAAAGAAAAACAGTGAGTTTCAGAAGGTATACAAAGGTGGAACGTCCTATGCCAATCGTTTATTGGTAATGTATGTTAGGAAATCGGAACGTCCCGATACCAGGATCGGGATCTCCGTAAGTAAAAAAGTAGGAAACAGTGTGGTGCGCCATCGGGTGACCAGACGTATTAGGGAAATTTTTCGATTACACAGAGAAGAGACAAATTCTGGATTAGACATCGTAGTGACCGCCAGGCCGGCGGCGAAAGAATCGGATTTCAAAAAACTGGAGAGCGCTTATTTGCATTTGTGCGGACTGCATAACATCAGAAAGGAATCGAAGTGATAGTGTCATGGTAAAGAAGTTCTTAATTCTTTGCATCAGAGGGTATCAGATTTTTTTATCTCCTCTGAAAGTCAATTATCACTGTATCTACACGCCTACGTGTTCTCAATACGCCATTGAGGCACTCCAGAAGTATGGCGTGGTGAAAGGTTTGTGGTTGTCCATACGGAGGATCTTGCGGTGTCATCCGTGGGGCAGAGGCGGTTATGATCCAGTTCCGTAACGACGAGGAGGTAGTAGATTGAATTTTTTAATTCTGACAAAAGTAGGCGGACCATTCGGAGTGATCGTTCAGATGCTCGGATGGATCATGGAGATCCTGTTTGGATTTACCGGTCTGTTCGGCGTAATGAATATCGGTTTAAGCATTATCCTGTTTACGTTGGTGACAAAGCTGATCCTTTTCCCATTATCTTTGAACCAGCAGAAATCCAGTAAGCTCCAGTCCGTCATTCAGCCCGAGATCCAGGCAATCCAGAAAAAATACAAGGGCAAGAATGACAACGAATCCATGATGAAGATGAACGTGGAGACCAGAGAGGTCTATGAGAAGTATGGCGCTTCCATGACCGGAGGGTGTCTGCCGCTTCTGATTCAATTCCCTATCATATTTGGTCTTTATCAGGTGATCTACAAAATCCCGGCGTATGTAGGGCAGGTTAGGAATTATTTTGACTTAGTCATTGAAAAGCTGCCGGCGGATTTTGCTACCAACGAGGTATTTCTGCAGCTGGCCCAGAATCAGTATCTTGCCAATGCGGATTTTTCAAACATGGACAAGGTAGTAGACCTGCTTTATAAGCTGACCAACGCGCAGTGGAATCAGCTTATTGCTGAGTTTCCGAATATCAGCACCGCTGTTACCAGTTCGGGCGAGAACGTGATCGAAGCGATCAATCGGATGCAGCGCTTTTTGGGAATCAACGTTGCCTATACCCCAATGAACGTGATTACAGGATTTTTCGGCGGGAATACTGAATTTACGGTTATGGCCGTTGTGTTCGCCATTCTGATTCCTGTAGCTTCCGGTTTGTCCCAATGGTATAGTTCTAAGATCATGATGGCAAATCAGCCGCAGCAGCCGGACGACGCGCCCGGTTCCAGTATGCTGAAATCCATGAACGTGGCTATGCCGCTCATGTCGCTGGTATTTTGCTTTACGCTGCCTCTGGTGATCGGTATTTACTGGGTGGTCAGCAGCTTGGTACAGGTGGTTCAGCAGATAGTTCTGAACTCTTATATGTCGAAAGTGGATATTGATGAGCTGATTCGTCAGAATGTAGAAAAAGCCAACAAGAAGCGTGCGAAGAAAGGACTTCCTCCCAACAAAGTGACGACGGCTGCCCAGGCTATGAAGCGTGTGCAGGAAATGGAGGCGAAAGAGGAAGCCCAGAAAAATGCAAAAGCCGCAAAAACGAAAAAAATGGTGGAGGAGTCCACTGCCTATTATAATCAAAACGCAAAACCGGGAAGCCTGGCATCGAAAGTCAATATGGTTAAGATGTATAACGAGAAGCATGAAAAGCACTAGCATTTAGGAGGAAAATCCATGGAAATGATTACGGTAACAGCCAAGACCTTGGATGAGGCCATTACAAAGGCAGCGATTGAGCTTGGTACTTCCAGCGATAATCTGGATTATACGATCATAGAAGAAAAAGCTGGTTTTTTAGGTTTTGGCAAAGCTGTGACGATCAAAGCAGGCAAGAAACAGGAGGACGATCTGGACGCCCTGTATGCTTCCGTAGTGAGCGGAAAAGAAGAAAAGAAACCGGCCCCCGCTCCAAAGCAGGAGAAGAAAGCTGAAAAAGAGCCGAAAAAAGAAGGAAAGGACGTTCCTCAGGAGAAAACGGTTAAGGAAGCTGAAAAAACTGAAAAAGCTAAGGATCCTGTCAAGGAACAGCCGAAAGAAAAAGATACTGTAAAAGAACAGCCTAAGAAAGAACCTCAGAATCAGAAGAAAGAGCAAAAGAAAGAGAAAAAAGATAATTATAAAGAATTTAAAACAGAATTTAAGACCGAATCAAAATATGAAGTGAAGAGCATGAAGCCCAGGGAGAATACGAAAAATACTCCTAAAGATGCTCAAAAGGATGCGAAGCCAGTCGAGAAGCCGGCTCAGAAAGAAGCTCAGGCTCCGAAAGATAAGCAGAAAAACAGCAACCGTGATAATTTAAAGAACAGCCGCAAGGATTATGGCCGTGACCGCGGCAGAGATTCTTACCGCGTGACCGCGGAAGAGATCGAGGCCGAGAGAGAGGCTCAGAGGATCGCGGAAGAAAAGCGGGCTGAGAAAGAAAGAGAACGTAAAGAAAACCGTAAGCCTGTGGATGTTCCCGTATGCAAAGCGGCCGCGGAAGATTTCTTAAATCAGGTATTTGGCGCGATGGGTATGACTGTCGCGATGGAAACCGTGTATGATGAGGAAGAATTCGAATTGATCGTCAACCTGGAAGGCGACGATATGGGCATCCTGATCGGTAAACGTGGTCAGACTTTGGATTCTCTGCAATACCTGGTCAGCCTGGTAGTAAATAAAAAGACAGAGGGATATCTGAGAGTGAAACTGGACACGGAAAATTACCGTGCCAGAAGAAAAGAAACTCTGGAGGCCCTTGCGAAGAATATCGCTTATAAGGTAAAAAGAACCAGGAGAAGCGTTTCTCTGGAGCCGATGAATCCTTATGAGAGAAGGATCATTCATTCTACGCTGCAGAATGACCGCTATGTAGTGACCAGAAGCGAGGGCGAGGATCCTTACAGGCATGTGGTAGTTTCTCTGAAAAGAGAAGTGAGAGAAAAGGACCGCCGCGGCGGATACAGCAAGCAGAACGGCCAGAACGTTCAGACCGATTCCGAACAAGCATAATTGACGCAGGGCTGTTGCAAAACACATTCAACCACAATATAAAGTCAGAATAGTAAGATATTCTTAGATATATTGTGTGATAATGTTATTTTGCAGCAGCTCTTTTTAAGGATGGAAAAAATGAAAACAGATACGATTGCCGCTGTTGCTACGGGGCTAACAGATTCCGGTATCGGGGTCATCCGAATAAGCGGAGAAGATTCATTTCAGGTGATTCAGAAAATCTTCCGAAAGAAAAATGGTTCCGGCGTGAAGCTGGATCGATCTCATACGGTGCAGTATGGTTTCATTTATGATGGGGAGCAGAAATTGGACGAAGTTCTTGTTTTGGTTATGAAAGGCCCCCACAGTTATACAGGAGAAGATACCGTAGAGATTGACTGCCATGGCGGAGTATTGATGATGCGCCGGATATTGGAAACCGTGCTTCATTCCGGGGCAAGAGCGGCGGAGCCAGGGGAATTTACAAAAAGAGCTTTTTTAAACGGCAGGATCGATCTGTCCCAGGCGGAAGCGGTCATTGATGTGATCAATGCAAAAAATGAATACGCGTTGAAAAGTTCTGTGGCCCAGCTGGGCGGAAGTATTTCCAGGAAGATCAAAAATCTGCGGGAAGATATTCTCTATGAGATCGCTTATATTGAATCGGCGCTGGACGATCCGGAACATATTTCTTTGGACGGTTACGGAAACATTTTGAAAGGCCGTATTTCCGTTATGATTGAAAAGATCCGGAAAATGCTTGATTCCGCAGATTACGGCAGGATCGTATCTGAGGGAGTGCGTACTGTGATCGTTGGAAAACCGAATGTAGGAAAATCTTCTTTAATGAATATGCTTCTGGGAGAGGATCGGGCGATCGTTACAGAGATAGCCGGAACTACCAGGGATACATTGGAAGAGCAGGTTCGTTTCGGCGATATTAGTTTGAACGTGATCGATACAGCGGGCATCCATGATACGGAGGATGCAGTAGAGAAAATCGGAGTTTCCAGAGCAAAGGATGCTTTAAACAAGGCGGATCTGGTTTTATATGTGGCAGATGCTTCCTCGTCCTTGGATGACGACGACAGAGAGATCATGAAAATGCTCCGTGGCCGCAGGGCTGTGGTTTTATTGAATAAATCGGATTTGGAGATAAAAACAGATATTGATACATTAAAAAAAGAAAGCGATCTGGAGGGGCAGAGGATCATCCTGATTTCTGCAAAAGAAGAAACAGGTTTCGATACATTAAAAGCGACTGTAAAAGAAATGTTTTATAATGAAAAAATCGATTTTAATGATGAAATAATGATCACGAATCTCCGCCACAAAGAAGCATTGAATGACAGCTTGAAGAGTCTTCAGATGGTAATGCAAAGTATTGAAAATGGATTTCCTGAAGATTTTTATTCGATCGATCTGATGGATGCGTATACGAGTTTGGGAAATATCATAGGGGAAGCTGTGGAAGACGATGTGGTGAATGAAATATTCCGCAGATTTTGTACAGGAAAATAAAATTATTTACAAATAGTAAATTTTTAGAATATTTTTTAAATAATCTTAAAGGATAAAATAATGGCGGTTTTAGAGGAATCTTACGATATTGTAGTGGTAGGGGCTGGCCATGCTGGCTGTGAGGCCGCATTGGCCTGCGCCCGTCTGGGTTTGGAAACGATCCTTTTTACGATTAGTGTGGACAGTATTGCGCTGATGCCGTGCAACCCCAACATCGGAGGAAGTTCAAAAGGGCATCTGGTGCGGGAGCTGGATGCGCTGGGCGGAGAGATGGGGAAAAATATCGACAAAACATTTATCCAGTCCCGGATGCTGAATGAGTCAAAAGGACCGGCGGTACATTCGCTGCGGGCACAGGCAGATAAACAGGAATATTCCAGGCAGATGCGAAAAACTCTGGAGAATACAGATCATTTGACCATACGTCAGGCGGAAGTTTCGGAAATTGTAACGGAAAATATCTGCGCAGATTATGAGAATAGTGATTCATTCGTCTGTAATCAGAAAATTACGGGCGTAAAGACAGTATCCGGCGCAGTATATCATGCGAAAGCAGTCGTATTGGCGACTGGGACCTATCTGCGGGCCAGATGTATTTTTGGCGACGTCAGTAATTATACAGGACCAAACGGGCTGCAGGCGGCGAATCATTTGACCGATTCTCTGATCGCTCACGGTATCGAAATGTTCCGCTTTAAGACCGGTACTCCGGCGCGTGTCGATCGCCGGAGTCTGGATTTTAGTAAAATGGAAGAGCAGCCCGGCGATCCGGAAATCACTCCGTTTTCATTTTCGACGGATCCGGACTCTATACAAAAAGAGCAGGTCTCTTGCTGGCTGACTTATACAAACGAAAAAACACATGAGATCATCCGGCAAAATTTTGATCGATCGCCGCTTTTTTCCGGCGTGATCGAGGGAACCGGCCCCAGATATTGTCCGTCAATCGAGGATAAGGTGGTGAAGTTTCCGGATAAGGAACGTCATCAGATTTTTGTGGAGCCAGAGGGACTTTACACGAATGAAATGTATCTTTCCGGAATGTCCAGTTCTTTGCCGGAGGACGTTCAGCATGCCATGTATAAAACAGTGCCTGGCTTGGAGCATGTAAAGATCGTGAGAAACGCATATGCGATCGAATATGATTGTATCAACTCGATTCAGCTTCGTCCGACTCTGGAATTTAAGAAAATAGAGGGTCTGTTCAGCGGAGGTCAGTTTAACGGCAGTTCCGGGTATGAGGAAGCGGCGGTTCAGGGATTCATGGCCGGCGTCAATGCTGCGATGAAAGTTTTAGGACGGGCGCCGTATGTATTGGATCGTTCCCAGGCCTATATCGGCGTTTTGATCGACGATCTGGTAACGAAAGAAAATCATGAACCGTACCGAATGATGACTTCCCGTGCAGAGTATCGTTTGCTTTTGAGACAGGATAACGCAGATCTCCGTTTGAGAAGCATCGGCCATGATATTGGTTTAGTCAGCGATGAGGAGTATGAGAGGACTTTAAGGAAAGAAAAAAAGATCGAGGATGAGATTTTCCGGCTTGAACATACGATGGTCGGAACTGACTCTGTGGTGCAAAATTTTCTTGAGGAACATAGAAGTACACCATTGAAAAGTGGAATATCGCTTGCGGAATTGGTAAAAAGACCGGAATTAAACTACTTTATGTTAAGTGATATTGATGGAGAACGTCCTGATTTAGAGAAAAATGTGACTGAACAAGTTGACATAAATATTAAATATGACGGTTACATCCGCAGGCAAAAGCAGCAGGTTGAGCAGTTCAAAAAGTTGGAAAAGAGAAAATTGAATACAAATTTCGATTATCGTCAGATAAAAGGATTGAGACTGGAGGCCGCACAAAAACTCAACCAATACCATCCGGAGAGTATCGGTCAGGCATCAAGAATTTCCGGAGTATCGCCTGCAGATATATCGGTACTTTTAGTATATTTTGAAAAAACAAAAAATTCTGAACAATGATCACAAATATAGAGTTTGTTTTGTGAGATAGATTTCTTTTCCACCGTCTGATTTTGAAAGGAACATAAATTATGGATAACCAATTTAAATTGTGGATAAAAGATGAGATGAAAGCTATTTCTGTGGATATCTCTGAAAAGCAGACAGAACAATTTTATCAATATTATACTATGTTGATTGAATGGAATAAGGTTATGAATTTGACTGCAATTACGGATATGTCCCAGGTGATTTCCAAACATTTTGTCGACAGTTTGACTTTGGTGAAAGCGGTGCCGGAACTTTTAAAAAGTGATTCTGTTACAGAAAATGATGATCGTTTGAAAGTTATGGACTTGGGAACGGGGGCCGGTTTTCCGGGTATCCCTTTGAAAATCGTTTTTCCTGGACTGAGGATCACACTTGCAGATTCTCTGAATAAAAGAATTAATTTTTTGAATGAAGTGATCTCTGCTTTGGGACTGACAAAAATAGAAACGATCCATGGGAGAGCAGAGTATCTGGGCAGAGATGGTGCTTATCGGGAAAAATATGATCTTTGCGTTTCTCGTGCAGTGGCTAATTTGTCTACTTTATCAGAATATTGTATTC
Organism: uncultured Lachnospiraceae bacterium; assembly: GCA_947628025.1. Classification (GTDB taxonomy): domain Bacteria; phylum Bacillota; class Clostridia; order Lachnospirales; family Lachnospiraceae; genus UBA3402. The sequence goes on from CANQYH010000019.1 coordinate 7,457, forward strand.
CTTTTGTAAAGCAGGGCGGCTATTTTATTGCTTATAAATCCGGAAATATTGAAGAGGAATTATTACAGGCTAAGAAAGCGATCGGTATTTTAGGAAGTTGGATAGAAGATGTGATTGCTTTTCGGCTGCCGGGAGCAGATGCGGAACGCAGTTTGGTAAAAGTGAAAAAAATTTCCGGTATTTCTATGAAGTATCCGAGAAAAGCCGGAGTACCTGGGAAAGAACCGTTGAAGTGATAAAAATTTTTGATTTTGTTTTATAGTAGTAATAAAGAATCCGTCTGTTTAGTATGATACAGGCGGATTCTTTATAAAATTTTCGGCTTTTCGGTTTATTTCTTTTGTCCCACAATTATTTCTGTTATTAAAGTATTATTTCAGTTGGAATAAAGGTGAGGCATCTGCGCTATTGGGATTGCAGAAACGTTCTGCCATTTCAGGTGTAAAGCTAGTGGCATCTGCTGTATACGAATCTGGAATCTGTACTCCAACTACAATTCCGTCATAGCCGGTTGGAACTAAAAATTCCTGAACCATAATTCCTACTGCATAATGGTTGTCTACCCAGAATGTATCCGAATATGAACGAGAATATATTTCTGTTTTCGTTCCATTGTATTCAACAATTTGTTTGTATAGATTTCCGCTTTTGTCTTCTTTAACAAGTTCAAAAGGTATATTGACATTGTAATAGTTTGTATTAAACGTTCCGAAAAGATAGCCGTAATTCCAGGCATTATCATCTGTAAATTCAAATTGAAAAGTAACTATTTTCCACTCATATCCGTCTTTTTCTTCATGAGTTGAATCGGAAACGATTGTTTGATAATCATTGAGCATTACAGCTCCTGTAGTTTTATAATGGTTATTTTCATAACATATGGTAGTATAAGGGTATTCTACGTCTATCTGCATATCGCATACATATCCATTTGAAACAAAATCCGGTACTACGGGAACAGTCTTTGTTTGTACGATACCGTTTTTAATCCATGCGCCGTTTTCATCCACAGTATAATGATCGGGAGTTGTTGTGTTAGTCAATAAATAACCTGACGCGTCAAAGTAATAACATTCTGCTATACCGTCTTTATTTCCATCCAGCCATTCCCATGTGTTGGTTGGATAGGAACCGCCATCATTGCGCCACCACCATCCTTGATTATCTTTTTTCCAATATCCCGCAAAAGAAGTCATACTCATGGCTGTTGCTAAGGATATTGTGATGACTGTTGTGATCAATTTCTTTTTCATCTGAAATTCCTCTTTTTCTATAAAATCATTTCTCTGATAAATTATTTAGAAATATTATTGTTTTATTTCCTATCATTATATTATCATATAGAATTTTTGCGTGCAATATGTTTGAAAGCAAAAAATGTTTCACGTGAAACATTTTTAATGTGGGAAAGATGTTAAAGGTATGTTATACTATATGCTGAAAGCATTGTATATGGAAAGAAACATATCCAATGTAAATTAAAATAATGATTACGGAGAAAAAGATGATATTAGCGATTGCGGATGCTCCATGCAAGGTTTGAGGATACTGCATGGAGCTGGAATCGCCTTATACAAGGCGCTTATCCTCAGACTTTGCAATTTTGAGACTATATGATCATTCAAAGGAGCAAAGTCAAAATGAAAAATGAATTAAAAAAATTGAATACGTTTTTTATCTTATGGTCGACGCAATCACTGTCGCAGTTGGGCAGTGCCATGACAAATTTTGCTTTAACTTTGTGGATTTATGAAATGACTGGTTCTGCGCTGCAGACGGCTGTTTTGTCTATTTGTTCCTATGCGCCCTATGTTCTGATGAGTATCTTTGCAGGAACTTTAAGCGACCAATGGGACAAAAAGAAGACTATGCTCATTTGCGATATGTTTGCGGCATGCTGTTCTGTTGTGATTTTATTTTTAATTAAAACGGATTCTCTGCTGCCCATTCACATATATGTCCTGAATGTATTAAGCGGACTTATGAATACGGTACAGCAGCCTGCTAGCGATGTAGCAATGACATTGATCATACCGAGAGAGCAGTACCAAAGAACAAGCGGTTTGCGATCATTTTCTAATTCTTTGGTTACGATTTTGCATCCGGTGCTTGCAACAACTTTGTTTTCGTTTGCAGGAATGGATGGAGTTATTTTTGTCGATCTGTTCACTTTTATTATTGCTTTTATGTCGCTTTTATTTTTAGTACAGATTCCATCCATAGAGAAGCGGCATGAAAATGATTTCAAAGAATCGTTTTGGGTAAATGTAAAGGACGGAATTCAATATTTACAGGAAAACCGATTAATTCTTGTGCTTATTCTATTTTTAGCAGGAGTTAATTTGGTAGCGTCTGCATTTGACGCCGTTCTGTCTCCTTATGTATTATCAAATACATATGGAAATGAAAAAGTATTGGGAGTTGTTACGGCCTGCGCGGGAATAGCTGCCATGCTGGGAGGTCTTTTGGTAACGGTACTTCCGGCGCCAAAAGATAGGATCCGTGTGATTTATATAACCATGCTGTTTTCGCTTGGAACGGAGAATTTTATTTTAGCGTTTTTGAGAAAACCAGTTTGGTGGTGTTTGGCACAAATGGTCGGGTGGCTTCCGGTACCGGTAATGAACGCCAATTTGGATGTCATTTTGAGAAGTACGATTCCTCCGGAAATACAGGGAAGAGTATATTCCTGCAGAAATACGCTTCAATTTTTTACAATTCCAATCGGAACTTTCATGGGGGGATTCATGGTCGATAAAATATGTGAGCCATGGATGGCTGCCGTGAAAAGAGAAAGTTTTTTAGCAAGAATGTTTGGTATTGGAAAAGGTTCCGGCGCGGCTTTGATGATGTTTATTTTAGGTGTTTTAGGCATTATCGTCTGCTTGGGATTTAGTAAGGTCCTCGGAAAATATAGGTTTGAAGAATCAATTGAGCCGTGCAGAAAAATTATGTAAGGATGTGCTTTATTAGCAGATATCGCAGCTGCAGCGGGGGGCTTCCAGAATATTAAATTTTGAAAGCCCCTCGTTAATATTTATTAAATTCCAAGAACACAAAATTTATGATTTTATTCTCTCCAACAAATCTATCATTTCATTCCATGTGTGAATATGCAAGTGTTCGCAATGTGGCAAATATTCAGCGGAACGATCTTTATAGTTTTTCTCCGTGTCGTTATCGTACCAAACAGGGTAAATACCGACTTGCGATGCTCCTTCAATATCTGCCTGCGGGTTATCTCCGCAATACCATATTTCATCAGCAGAAATACCGGATTTTTGTAAAGCAATATCAAATAAAATGCGGTTGGGCTTTCGCACAAAATAATCACTTGAAGTTATGACAAACTCAAATTGATTGTTAGGCAGCAATCTGTTGAGACGTTCAGTCAGAGCGGGTCCTGACCACAGAAGATTACTGATAACGGCGCTTCTTATACCGTTTCTGTTTATATGATCAAGCATTTTATCTGTGTCCGGCATAATCGCTCCCATAGATGCGCCGTTCCAAAAAACAGTTTCCATTTCAAGCGGTGTAAGTGAAAACTCGATACCAAGATACTCATATAATACTTTGTCGCCAATTTGTCCGGAAATCTCATAGCCTATTTTTCGAACATTTTCCATATGCTTTCCGAAAATGAGTTCTGCACTTTTTCTGACATCTTCAAAAGTGCAATTATTCGGATTTTTTGTTGCGTATTTCAGAAGTTCCTCATTTCCTTTAACAGGATCCCATCCGGGTTCGTACAAAAGAGTATGACCGTAATCAAAAAGCATCATTTTGGGATATTTCATTTAAAGTTCTCCCTTATTTCAGTAATTTTTCATAATATTCTACATCGATTGCAGTTCCATCCGGATAAAATTCTTTCCCGGATTTGATATATTCAGTAAAACCATAGTGGGCATATATTTCTTTGTTTTTCTTATCGGCAGGTTCTACGCCAAGAGTAGCTTTAATAAATCCTTTTTGCTTCAGATCATTGATCATAAAATGAAACAGCTTTGATAGAAGCTATTTTACATATATAAGGTCAGGACATTCATTTTTCTCTGATTCAAACTGCGTATTTATTATATCATATCATAGTCAAAAAAGGAAAACAATGAACTAATAGTTGAATATCAAACAAATAATTGATAATTGAATTTATCAAAAGTGTTTAGTAAAATGAAAGCATACCGGTAAAGTTGAAGGATATGCGAGGTATGATCATGAAAATAACTATAGGTGAAAAGATTAAAGAACTTCGACTGCAAAGTGGACAAAAACAGGATAATTTAGCTGCAGCGGTTGGCGTAACGGCACAGGCTGTTTCTCGCTGGGAGTCAGGCGGCAGTTATCCGGATTTGGAACTTATTCCGAGCATAGCCAATTATTTTGGCGTGTCAATTGATGAACTGTTCGGATACCAGAACGACCGTGACAAAAAGGTTGAGAAGATTATTCAAAGAGTGGATGCGTTTCACATAAAAGGACGAAGCGATGATGAATGGGTAGATGAGTGTTTGTCAATTTTAAGAGAGGGTCTCGCTGAATTTCCGCGGAATGAGAGGTTGATGATCACGCTCGCCGATACGCTTTCGGAGGCTGGCTGGAGAAGATATCATGAGTGGCTATACTATGATGCCGACGGTTATATTCAGCATGACTATGATACGCACAAGAAAAATCCGTATTGGGACGAATCGATAAAACTTTGTGAAACTTTGGCGAATATGGCGCATGATCATGAGATCGTAACAAAAGCAATCTCTATATTGGTACTTCTTTATCGAAATATCGGAGAAAATCAAAAAGCTGCTGCTTATGCTGATCGAATGCCAGAATTGAGAAAAAGCCGCGAAGTTTTGCTTGCAGGAGCGGAAGATGGAAAAGAAGAGGCTCGATACATCGGAGAATTGCTACTTGAAATAGCAGATGTATTTTCCGAACAGATCATATATGCACTGATGGCTAACAAGAAACATTACGAAAGCGATCTTCCTATTCAGAAAATAAAGGGCGTCATTGCGCTTTGGAAATTGATTTGTGACGACGGAAATTTCGGAGTATATCATGGACGTCTTATTGAATTATATCTTTATTTGTCACGGATCGAATGGGAGAGAGGGTATCATGACGGCGCTTTCTGTTCCTTAGATAAAGCCTTTCTTCATGCAAGGGCATTGGAAATACTCTGTGACGGAAATGAGCATTTCTATACCGCGCCGCTTATTTCCTTTGTGAAATATAAGATGGAGCCATGTAAAGGAATTGCCCGGACATTGCCGGACGATTGGCCATTTTGGTGTAATCCGGATTATGAACAGGTTGAAAAAGAAATCAAAGCGGACCCTCGTTGGGAGAGATGGGCAAAGCAATGTCGAGATGATTAAATGAATGAATACTATAATTAAAGAAATCATAAGAAGTTAATTATGTTCTCCCTGATGAAAAATCAGTGTTTTTTAAAAATAGAAATACAGTATAGGTTTATAATATATACAAAATAGAGACGATCCATATCATCTTTTGGACTGTCTCTATTTTTTGGATACTTTATAAGTTGTAATGTTATCTCTTTATTCCGCGTACGATCAGTGTCACGGAAACAGATATAGCCCATTGATTAATTTCTTTATGGTATAAAAGAAGCAGCTCATCATATTTGGTATTTACGGCTAAACCTGCCGGAATCATATCTCTCTTTCATTGTCTTTACGCCTTATGACCGTTTACGACAAATATACAAAAGATGGTTTGTGTTTCCTAATGACTCTCTTTTTTTCGGAAAAAGCCAAATACCATTTTGCAAGTGTCTTGAAATCTTCATCTGAAAGGGAAAAATCCGGGCATTCTTCAATGACCTCCAGCAGACCGTCCACACCGGTTGTTGTAAGCCAATCGACCGGCTTATCCTGAAACAGTCTTTCAAACTCAGTTACGTCATAACCGGTAAAGAGTTGTTCCTTAAAATGTTTCACTTTATAATCATCTGTAAAATTCTCTTCTTGTCCTGCTGTCCAGTTCCCGTAAAAGTAGTTTGCGTACATGATTGCGAACACAGAGATAAAAGAAAACAGTATCGCTCCTCCGGGTTTTGTGACCCTAATTGCCTCATCGATCGCACGGTTCACTTCATCTGCTTCATACAGGTGATACATTGGGCCGAAAGACAGAGTAACATCAAAGGAATCGTCCGCAAACCGGCTAAGATCTGTGGCATCCCCTTGGTAGGATGTAATGTTCTCCATTCCTTTGCTATTTTCCCTAAGAACCGCGAGATTGCTTTCAACCAGCCAACAGAAGTAACATCCATTCCTCCTTTTGCAAGGGCAATGGAATATCTGCCCGTCCCAGCGCCGACTTTAAGAATCTTGGCCCCTTTGGCTGCATATCGGTGAATATAGGTTATAGTGATAAGTACTCAAGCTGACCGTGCCGGGTTCTGCTCAGCTGTTCATCTTCCTTGTATTGGTTATGAAAGCCGCTCATTATTTCTTTTCTGTTGCTTAACTACCTCATAAATCTAAGTTTTCGGCTGAGATATAACATCATAACATATTGAATACCCATTATATCATTTTAATAAATCCAATACAATATTGATTATAACTGAATAAGTCGATCCGATAAAAATGTTTCACGTGAAACATTTTTACCATATGAAAAATGAGAAAAGTATGCTATACTGTATATCAGTGTAGAAAGGAATGCGTATGGGAAGAATTATAGCGATTGCAAATCAAAAAGGTGGAGTTGGAAAAACGACGACAGCCATAAATTTATCTGCTTGTTTGGCAGAAGCAGGCCAAAAAGTTCTTCTTGTAGACTTTGATCCACAAGGAAATGCGACCAGCGGAATAGGATTAGAGAAAGATGAACTGAACCGGACGGTATATGATTTACTCGTCGGCGAATGTCAGATGGAAGAATGTTTGGAGAGAGATGTAGTGGAAAATCTGGATGTGCTGCCATCGAACATGGATCTGGCAGGCGCAGAAATTGAATTATTGGAAATAGAGAATAAAGAAAAAATACTGAAATCATATTTACAAACGATAGAAAGATTCTATGATTACATAATTATTGATTGTCCGCCGTCTCTGAATTTACTAACGATTAATGCGTTGACTTCCGCAGATACAGTATTAATTCCGATTCAATGCGAATACTATGCCCTGGAAGGATTAAGTCAAGTATTAAATACGGTAAGTTTAGTAAAGAAAAAATTAAATCCTCATTTGGAGGCCGAGGGCGTAGTATTTACAATGTATGACGCCAGGACGAATCTATCGTTGCAGGTAGTAGAAAACGTGAAAAACAATCTTAATCAGAATATTTACAAAACGATCATACCAAGAAATGTACGATTGGCTGAAGCGCCCAGCCATGGTATGCCAATCAATTTATATGATTCCAGATCCGCAGGCGCAGAAAGTTACCGTTTATTGGCGGCAGAAGTGATAAGCAGAGGAGGAATGTTCTAATGGCAAAAAGCAGGGGATTAGGAAAAGGATTAGGCGCTCTATTCGGAGAAGATGTAGTCAGAGAAAACAGCACAAAATATGTTTCACGTGAAACATCGGAATACGGAGAAAATCAAGAAAAAAACGACGGTCAAGAATTGAGAAAATACAGAGCTGTAGGAATCGCTGCAGAAGAAGAGCCTGGAAAAGAATATATGGTAAAATTGTCTCAGATAGAACCAAACAGCGAGCAGCCTAGAAAAAACTTTGATCCGGAACAAATTCAGGAATTGGCGGATTCCATGAAAAAATATGGAGTTCTACAGCCGCTTCTTGTCCAGAAAAAAGACGATCATTACGAAATTATAGCAGGAGAGCGGCGTTGGAGAGCAGCCAGAGAGGCTGGACTTAGAGAGGTGCCGGTTGTAATAAAAGAATACTCGAAACAACAGGCAATGGAAATTTCTCTGATCGAGAATGTTCAGCGCGCGGATCTAAATCCTGTAGAAGAGGCAATGGCCTATCAGAAATTAATGCAGGAATTTGATTTAACACAGGAAGAGATAGCGGAGAGAGTATCAAAAAACAGAGCTACTATTACGAACAGTATCCGTTTGTTGAAATTGGATGAAAGAGTGCAGGAAATGTTGGTTCAAAGCCAATTATCCAGCGGACATGCAAGGGCTCTTTTATCGCTTGAAAATAAAGAAAATCAATATCAGGCGGCCTTGAAGATTGCGGAAGAAAAATTAAGCGTGCGTGACGTTGAAAAAATGGTAAAGGCCCTGAATAAACCAAAGGATACGAAGAAAAAGAATGAGGAGGAAAAGCCAGAAGAAAAGGATATCAGTTTTATATTTAAGGATCTGGAAGAACGTATGAAACGTGCGGTAGGAACAAAAGTAAGTATAAACCGCCGGGATAATGATAAAGGAAAAGTAGAAATAGAATATTATTCTCAGGAAGAATTGGAAAGAATAGTAGAGCTTTTAGAATCAATAGGATAAAGATGGGAGAACCATATGGAAAACAGTATGTTGAATCAGTGGCCGATCGATCCGGCGATTGTGATCATTAGTCTGGGAGCGGTGACATTGCTGCTGCTCATCATGACGATTATATGTATATTGCAGACAAATAAATTGTATCGAAGATACGATCGATTTATGCGTGGGAAAGATGCAGAATCTTTGGAAAAAACGATTATGGGAATCGTAGAGGAAAACAAAGAACTGCGAATCCAGGATAAGAATACAAAGGATGCGGTAAAAGTTCTGTCAAAGAGCGTGAAAGGATCCTTTCAAAAATTTGGTATGGTAAAATATAATGCATTCAAAGGTATGGGAGGAAATCTGAGTTTTGCTTTTGCAATGCTTGACATGAATAATACCGGTTTTATACTGAATTCTGTTCATAGCCGTGAGGGGTGCTATCTTTATATCAAAGATGTAGTAAACGGCGAAGTAGAGATTACGCTGGGAAATGAAGAAAAAGAAGCGTTGGAGCAGGCGTTAGGGTATTAAGGTCGCAACGAGAAAAAGTATTATAGGCATGTTATTTTTATTGACGTCAGGAAAAGAAGTTGCTATAATTAGCACGTTAGTGCATTGCAGTGCGGAAGTTATGAGAGATGCGTAAATGCAGAAAGAAAATCATATAAGGAGGAATTGTTAAATGTCATATGTTGACGAAATTTATGCCAAGGTCGTGGAACAGAATCCGAATGAGCCGGAGTTCCACCAGGCAGTAAAGGAAGTTCTAGATTCTTTGCGGTTGGTGATCGATGCAAATGAAGAAAAATACAGAAAGGCTGCTTTGCTTGAGCGTCTGGTCGAGCCGGAGAGAATCATTTCTTTCCGCGTACCGTGGGTGGACGATCAGGGTAAAGTGCAGGTTAATAAAGGATACCGCGTACAATTCAACAGCGCTATTGGCCCGTACAAAGGCGGTCTTCGTTTCCACCCGTCTGTGAACCAGGGCATTTTGAAGTTCCTGGGATTTGAACAGGTATTTAAAAACTCCTTAACGGGTCTTCCTATCGGCGGAGGCAAAGGCGGTTCCAACTTTGATCCGAAAGGAAAATCCGACCGCGAGGTCATGGCGTTTTGTCAGAGCTTTATGACGGAGCTTTCCAAATATATTGGCGCTGACCAGGATGTTCCGGCAGGAGATATCGGTGTGGGCGGACGCGAAATTGGTTATCTGTATGGACAGTATAAGAGAATGACCGGCTTGTATGAGGGTGTTTTGACCGGTAAGGGCTTGACCTATGGCGGTTCGCTGGTGCGGACGCAGGCGACCGGATACGGCTTGGTTTATATCGTGGATGAAATGCTGAAGCACAACGGAAAAGAATTGGCAGGAAAAACCGTTCTTGTATCTGGTTCCGGCAATGTAGCCATTTATGCGACAGAAAAAGCGCAGCAGCTTGGAGCAAAGGTTGTGGCGCTCAGCGATTCCAATGGTTATGTTTACGATAAAGACGGCATTAAGCTGGATATCGTAAAAGAAATCAAGGAAGTTCGCCGCGGACGTATTAAAGAGTATGCGGAAGCAGTTCCGACGGCGGTTTATACCGAGGGTAAGGGAATCTGGACGATTCCGTGTGATATTGCTCTTCCGTGCGCAACACAGAATGAGCTGAATCTGGAAGACGCCAAGGCTTTGAAAGCAAACGGATGCTTCGCGGTAGCGGAAGGCGCGAATATGCCGTCCACCAGAGAAGCGACCGATTTCTTCCTGGCAAATGGTATGCTGTTTATGCCGGGCAAAGCAGCTAACGCAGGCGGCGTAGCGACGTCCGCTCTGGAAATGAGCCAGAACAGCCAGAGACTTTCCTGGACTTTCGAAGAAGTAGATGCAAAATTAAAGAATATTATGGTCAATATTTTTGCTAAGGCTTCTGATGCTGCGGCGCGTTATGGGGTACCGGGCAATTATGTAGCGGGCGCCAATATTGCGGGATTTGAAAAAGTAGCAGACGCCATGCTGGCACAAGGTATTGTATAAATTAAGGAGATTCCATGCATAAATTTTTGCGCGCTGTCGGTTTCAGCATGTATCAAAAAAAACATGATATCGATGATTTGCTGGAAAAATTGGTACAACAGGCTCATTCCGGGCAAATAAGGAAACTACAGTTAGACGCGGAAACAAATTTATGTCAGGTTCGTGTGGAAGTAGCGGCGGATCTGGGAATTGATATTTATGGCGAAATGGATGAGTTCGGCAGGGTAAGGCCGGAATATTACGTGCCTTACCTGCTGAGCCATGATTTCTCTTCAGAAGCAGACTGTTCTATTCAAAGACATACGGAACGGGAAACTTTTGCCGGGCTTTTAGATGAATATAAAGTGGGTATTTCTTTGATTTTTTATCTGAAAAATGTCATGGAATACCGTGAAAGGCTTATGGCAAGAGAGAGTACCGAGGTGAATTATGTAAATTTGTCTGCATTGTCCGTGAATGGAACTATTTTGCTGCCGGTCCAAAAGAGTGCCAAGCAGTTGGAGATGGCGAAAGTAGCTGCAAAAGAACGGAACAGTTTGATGGAAGCTGCAAAACGCGGCGATGAAAACGCCATGGAAACATTGACAATCGAGGATATAGATCTTTATTCTCAGATCTCCCGCCGGGTGATGAAAGAGGATGTTTATTCTATTGTTGATACATCTTTTATGCCTTGTGGAATAGAGTGTGATCAATACTCTGTTATTGGGGATATTGTTTACATGGATCTTCTGAAAAATAAGATTACCGGGGAAGAGATCTATAATTTCAAGATCGAATGCAATGATATGTATTTTCGTGTGGCCATCAACCGTAAGGACCTGACTGGACAGCCTGAATTGGGACGGCGTTTTAAAGGGCAGATCTGGATGATGGGGACTGCGAAATTCCAGTCTTGACGAATCTGAAATATCTGCTATAATAGTATTGCTGTTGGAAAGAAATATGGAAATGTTTCTGTGACTCCTCAGCAGGATGGAGTATTCATTTTTATACGTCTGCGTAGCTCAGATGGATAGAGCGACCGCCTCCTAAGCGGTAGGTCGGGTGTTCGAGTCACCTCGCGGACGCCAGCAAACACGCCGAAAGCCTTGAAAAATCGAGCTTTTCGGCTTTCTTTATTCATGACTATTGCTTCTTTTCGGTTTCGCAGAACGTATCCGTTTTGCCAGATAGTATCCGACGCAAACAAACAGCCCCATTATGGCAGTATAGTCCAGTAGGAATAAAGCAAGTGATTCCTCAAAATCAAAAAAGACAAAGTGATACCGCAAGAACATATAGTTTCCGAAATTCCTCTTTATGAACGCATAAGCTCCATAGCCGGCAATCAGGGCCGCCATACCGCGGAGCGCCCATTTCCGAAATTCCGAGGGCTTTTTTGTGAGCTTTCTTGCCATGCCCATGATCCCGCCCCAGTGCAGTCCAAGGTGCATCGACAGGAATACAAATCCCCAATAGGCTGAAAGCATATGAACCGTCTGCAGGGCTGCGCTGAAGCTGTGTATATCCAGGCGAAACACATAACGGGAAAGCAGGATGCCGCTGATCATGGAGCCTGCCATGCAAAGAAATACGGACAGCGCAAGCGCGGTCTGTAATATACGGATCGGCGGGTATTTCCCCCGAAAGAGGTTCCTGCACCATTTCAAGTTCAGAACATGGTGCAGGATAAACAATCCAAAGATGCCAATACCGAGCCATTCATGGGCCGCCTCGCTTATCAGGGAATACGTCATCAGCAGAAGCAGCAGGACGGTCATGAGCAGATCGGTTATGATTTTCAGAATTGGTTTTGCTTTTCTTCTCATAGTTGATCATTTGTATTGTTAATTCCAGGTTTTCACAGGGCAACCGGGCTTTCGATCCGGCGCCCTGTGAAAGGAAAGGAAAAGAGAACAAATACTTAGAGTCTGTCGTATTCTTCGTCCGTCACAGCCTCGCACCACTCCGTTTTCCCGTCCTCGCCGGGGACTTCAATGGCGAGATGCTGGAACCAGCAGTCCTTTGCTGCGCCATGCCAGTGTTTCACATTCGCGGGAATGTTCACCACATCTCCGGGGTGAAGTTCCTGCGCCTCTTTTCCGGCTTCCTGATACCAGCCGCGGCCGGCAACGCAGAGTAGCATCTGTCCGCCGCCGCTTTTTGCGTGGTGGATATGCCAGTTGTTGCGGCATCCCGGTTCAAACGTCACGTTGAACACCGGCACCTGTGATGTCGAAACAGGCGCGAGGTAACTCTGCCCGATAAAATATTGTGCAAACGCTTCATTCTTAT
>CANQYH010000020.1 GCA_947628025.1 uncultured Lachnospiraceae bacterium
CCGGATCCCGGCCTACTACTGCGACGACTGTGACGAGATGACCGTGGCTAAGATCCGTCCGGAGAAATGTCCGAAGTGCGGGAGCGTGCATCTGAGGCAGGACGAGGACACGCTGGATACCTGGTTCTCCTCGGCGCTGTGGCCGTTCTCGACGCTGGGCTGGCCGAAGCAGACGGAGGATCTGAAGTATTTCTACCCGACAGATGTATTGGTGACCGGATACGATATCATTTTCTTCTGGGTCATCCGCATGATCTTCTCCGGCTACGAGCAGACCGGAGAGAAGCCGTTCCATACGGTGCTGTTCCACGGCCTGATCCGGGATTCCCTGGGACGCAAAATGAGCAAATCCCTGGGCAACGGCATCGATCCGCTGGAGGTCATTGACAAATACGGGGCCGACGCGCTGCGCATGACCCTGGTGACCGGCAATGCTCCCGGTAACGACATGCGATTCTACTGGGAGCGTGTGGAGAACAGCCGCAATTTCGCCAACAAGCTTTGGAATGCGTCGCGCTTCATCATGATGAATATCGAGAAAGCGTCGCCGAAAGACCTGCAGGCCTACGATATCGCCATGGGACTGAAAAACTGCGCGGTGGCGTCCGGCGGCGACGGAACCTGCGTGAATTGCAGCACGGTGGCACCGCTGACATTGGTGGACAAATGGATCCTGTCCCGGGTCAACGACCTGACCAGGGAGGTAACCTATAACCTGGATAAGTACGAACTGGGAATTGCGCTGCAGAAGGTTTATGATTTTGTCTGGGAAGAATTCTGCGACTGGTATATCGAGATGGTGAAAGCCAGACTGTGGAACGACAGCGACGAGACCCACACGGCGGCGATCTGGACGCTGAAGACGGTGCTGGTGCAGTGTTTGAAGCTTCTGCACCCCTATATTCCGTTCATTACCGAGGAGATCTTCTGTAACCTGCTGGACGACGGCGAGACCGTGACGGTGGCCAGTATGCATCCGGACGGGACCGTGACGGAGAGCGAGAGCCGGGAGCGCACGATCATGATCTCTTCCTGGCCGGTCTATCGGGAGGCCTGGAATTTCGCGAAAGAGGAGGCCGAGGTGGAGACGATCAAGGACGCTGTCCGCGCCATCCGCACCGTACGCACTTCCATGAATGTGCCGCCCAGCAAGAAAGCCAGGGTCTATGTGGTGTCCGAGGACCAGGAAGTACTGGATATCTTCGCGCGCAGCAAGGCGTTTTTCGCGCTGCTGGGGTACGCCAGCGAGGTCTGCCTCCAGAGCGATAAGGCCGGGATCCCGGAGGAAGCGGTGTCGGCGGTGATCGCCCGGGCCGCCATCTATATCCCGCTGGCGGAGCTGGTGGACATTGCCAAGGAGATCGAGCGCCTGGAGAAAGAGGAAGAGCGGCTGAAAAAAGAGCTGGCCCGCGTGGACGGGATGCTGAGCAACGAGCGCTTCGTCAGCAAGGCGCCCGCCGCGAAGATCGCGGAAGAGAAAGAGAAACAGCAGAAATACAGCCAGATGATGGAGCAGGTGAAAGTGAGACTGGCGCAGCTGCGGTAACCGGAGAGGAACGCAGGTTCCGGCCGCGCAGCGGAAGCAGAAACGCGATCCATGATCTGAAACAGGGCCGGTCCCGGCCGCGGACGATTCGAGCAATCCGAGCGATCCGGCGGGGGCCGGCCTTTTCTGGTCTTTTGCCGGGGAACCGTGCAAAAAAACAATTTTTGTCACATCCTGCGAAAAAATTTAGTTGGCATCGGAGACATCCTATATTATAATGAAGATAGAGACGGTACGCGGCGGACCGAAACCGGATGGCGGACCGTGTTCCGGCGTTGTTACCGGGATGAGAACGGGACGGAAGCGTTGGAAGATGGGAAGCCGGATGGAGAGCTATTTTCCGGCGTGATAACAGGGAAGCGCGGCTGGAGAGGGCCGGGCGGGAAATGTTTCTTACGGCCTGGTTGGGCAGGAAACCGTTTATTGTTTATGGGCCGTTTGGCGCAGGTCTGGTCTGCAAACGGCCGGATCACGAAAGAAGAGCAGCAGCGGACCGGCTGCGATTTCCATAGAAGCGCGGGCGAGAAAACGCCTGGCAATGTGAAAAACAGTGCGAACTGCCGGGCGATTTCCATAGAAGCGCGGGCGAGGAAACGTTGGGCAATGTGAAAAACAATGCGAACTGCCGGGCGGTTTCTGCGGAAGCGCGGGTGAGGAAACGCCAGGCAATGTGTAGAACAGAGCGAACTGCCTGGCGGTTTCCATGGAAGCGCGGGCGAGGGAACGCGGCGGGCCGAAGAGGGAGATGCCGATGAATAAAGCGGACGCGTATTTGGAAAACATTCCCATGTGGGCGGATAAGAAGAACAGTCTCACGGATATCCGGCGTTACCTGGAGGAAATGGGCAATCCCGACGATTCCATGCGGATCATCCATGTGGCCGGCACCAACGGCAAGGGGTCCGTCTGCGCCTATCTGACTTCCATGCTCCATGAAGCGAGCTTTACGGCAGGCACGTTCATTTCTCCGCATCTGGAGGTGACGCGGGAACGTTTCCTGCTGAACGGGGAAATGGTGGACGAGGAGGTTTACGAGGACGCGTTTGAGCGGGTGAGGGCGCTTTCCGATACGATGACGGCTAAGGGGCTGAACCCGCCTACCTATTTTGAATTTTTGTTTTATATGTGCATGGCGGTCAACGAGCGGTGCCGGCCGGATTTCGTGATCCTGGAAACGGGGTTGGGCGGGCGGCTGGACGTGACCAATGTGATCCGGCGGCCGGTCCTGACGGTCCTGACGTCGATCAGCATGGACCATATGCAGTACCTGGGCAATACGCTGGCGGAGATTGCCGGGGAGAAAGCCGGCATCCTGAAGCCGGGCGTGCCGGTGGTCTACGATGCCTCCTGCCGGGAGGGCGTCGCGGTTATCACGCGGCGGGCGGAACAGCTGGGATGTCCGATGCTCCCTGTGCGGCGCGAGGATTATATGCTTCTGGAACGCCGAAAGGAGGGCCCCAGGATCGCGATCCGCACCGTGGACGGCGGGCAGGTGGTCGTGGAGGTCCCGTCCCAGGCGGAGTACCAGATGATGAATGTGACTGTGGCGGTGCGGGCCGTAGGCGTACTCCGGAGCCGCAGGATCGCCTGGCTGTCGCCGGAGGACGTGGTCCGCGGTATCCGCAGCAGCTACTGGCCGGGCCGGATGGAGGAGGTCATGCCGGGCGTATATCTGGACGGCGCCCATAACGAGGGCGGGATCGCGGCTCTGGCCGCTACGATCCGGCGGATGCAGCAGGAGACGGGCAAAGATGTTTCCCTGATGTTTGGGGCCATGTCGGACAAGGCCCATGAAACGATGATCCGGAAGCTTTGCCGGGAGATCCGGATCAGCCATGTAACGATCGCCAGGATGGATACGGCGCGGTACGCCGACGTCGGATTGCTGGCGGAAGAATTCCGGCGGGAGCTGGGATGCCCGGTGGAGGTCTGCGCTTCCGTGGAGGAGGCCTGGGGGAGCTTCCTGAAACATCGCGGCGAGGGGCTGGCTTTTTGCGCCGGTTCCCTGTATCTGGTGGGCGCGGTGAAGAGCCTGCTGAACGAGGAGAACGAGCATGATCAATTTTGAGGAAGAATTAAAGCAGTTTAAGCCCAGTCTTGAGGTGGAGCGGATCGAGGACGCCATTGCGGACAGCGATCTGACGGACATGGCGGATATCATGATGAACCTGGTCAAGGAAGGCAGCGAGAGCAAGAAGAGAAATGAGTAAATTTACCGATTACACGGAGAAGTGCCGCCGTATTTCCAACTTCTTCTATAATACGGGATTGGAAAAGGCGCGGAGACGCGATCTGACGGGAGCGTGTCAATGCCTGAAGCGGAGCCTTCAATTTGATAAATACAATACTGACGCCCGCAATCTGCTGGGACTGATCTATTATGAGATCGGCGAGACGGCGGAGGCGCTGGTCCAGTGGGTGATCAGCAGCAATCTGCAGCAGGACCACAACCGGGCGACCTATTATCTCCATGAAGTGCAGGGGAAACCGGGACGGCTGGAGGATGAGAGCGTCCATATCCGGCGCTACAATCAGGCGCTGATGCAGGCGCAGAACGATAATCCGGACCTGGCGATCCTGCAGCTGCAGCGCGTGGTGGATCATAAGCCGAATTATATAAAGGCCCATATGCTGCTGGCGCTTCTGTATCTGGAGAAAGCGGACTACGCCAAGGCCGGGAAATCCCTGTATCAGGTGCTGCAGATCGATAAGAATCATCCGAAAGCGTCTTGGTATATGTCGGTGGTCAAGAAGAACACGGGGCGGGCCGACATCGAGCGGCGGAGGTTGAAAAACGCGTTTTCCCATCACCAGATGGAGGACGACGATATCATCCTGCCGCCCAGTTATAAGGAAAATACTGGCTGGCAAATGGTGCTGCATATCATCGCCGGTCTTGCGATCGGGGCGGCGGCGATCTTTTTTCTGGTGATGCCCTCGCGGGAGGCCCAGCTCCATGAGGAACACAACCAGGAGCTGAACCGGGTGCTGGAGCAGGTCAACCAGAAAAGCATGGAGATCGACCGGATCGAGGCCCAGGCCGCGGCAGCTGCGGGTGAGCGCGACGACGCAGCGGACCGTCTGCAGGGAATGATCCGGGAAAATGAGGGGATCCTTGCGCAGTACCAGACGCTGGTCCGTATCCTGCAGGCTTATAAAAACGAGGACTTTCCGGCTGCGGTGGATTGGTATACAGGTTTGGATGCGTCCCTGATCGAGGATGAGGCGATGAGCGGCGTGATCGCGGGGATCCAGGCGGATATGGAGGAACGGGGCTGGCAGGTGCTGGCTGATGCGGGAAAGCAGGCGGAGGCGGCGGGAGATCACACACTGGCGCTGACCCATTTCCAAAACAGTCTGAAGATCCGCGGCGATAATCCCCAGGTTATGCTGGATATGGCACTGGTTTACAAGGCGATGGAGGACGAGGAAAAGGCTAATGAGATCTTCGGGCAGATCATCCTGAATTATCCGGATACGGAGCAGGCCGCGCAGGCTAGGACCGAGAGAGGTTATTAGTATTACAAAAGAACAGAAGAGATACGAAAGAAGTCGTTACGAAAGATGGAGAATCTGCTGCGGCTTCTTTTTTGTTGTGAAAATGCGGGAGCGGGGAGGAAGATAGGGCAGAATGGAAGTGCGGGCGGCATATGGAGGGACGGCGCGTGAGAAGATGAATGGAAGTACGGGACGGGATGAGACAGGGAAATGGCGGGGAAGTACGGCCGGGATGAAACGGGAAAATGGCAGGAAATAAATACGGCTGGATCTTAGAAAAAGCGGGCAGGGAAAAGCTGCGTCCGTGCAGAAGTACGTGCAGATGCGAGAAGCCGCTGTGGCCGCGCGGAAAGATGCGCCGGGACGCCGCGGTACCGAGAATCGGGAGTGAAACAAAAAAAGGAGGAAGCGGATACATGGATGAAAATGCTTTTTTATATGAGGTGAGGGGACAGGTGCTGGTGATCCATCTTCCGAAAGAACTGGATCATCATAACTGCCGGGACCTGCGGTACGAGACCGATCTTTTGCTGGCAGAAAACTATGTCACCAAGATCGTGTTTGATTTCTCGAAGACTGTTTTTATGGATTCGGCGGGGATCGGGATCCTGCTGAACCGTTATAAGCAGATGCAGGGAAGCGGAGGAACCGCGGCGATCTATGGGGCGAAGACCCAGATCCTGCGGATCCTGACGATCGGCGGCATCGCCAGGCTGGTGCCCCAGTATGAGACGAAAGACGCGGCGCTGGCCGGCAGGTGAGAGAAAGCGGCACAGGGAGACGAGAGAATGAAAGGACGTGAGCGGATGGAACGGAGCGGGGAATCGGTGCAGGCAAAAGCGGAGGAGCGTATGGTGATGGAGGAAACGGAGGCCGCGAAAATGGCGGCAGATGCGGAGAAAACGGAGGAGGAGAAAATAGCGGGGGATGCAGAAGCATCGCATGGCGGGGAACGTTCGCGGGAGACGTCCGCCGCCGGAGAACCGCCGGAGATCATGCGGCTGGAGATCGAGGGCCGTTCCTGCAACGAGGCGTTTGCCAGGGTGGTCGTAGCGGTGTTTACCAGCCGCCTGGACCCTACGCTGGAGGAGATCGACGATATAAAGACGGCGGTTTCCGAGGCTGTGACCAACGCGGTGATCCACGGGTATGAAAACCGCGGCGGGACCATTTACATAGAGGCGGCTTTGAGCGGCCGGGAGCTGACGGTGACGGTGCGGGACGAGGGCGTCGGTATCGAGGACGTCGCCAGGGCCATGGAACCGATGTATACGACCGACTGTACCGGGGAACGTTCCGGCATGGGATTCGCGTTCATGGAAGCCTTTATGGACCAGGTGGAGGTATGGTCCGAGCCGGGAAAGGGGACCGCCGTCACCATGAAAAAACGGATAGGCGGGTGAAAGCATGGACGAGACGATGGTGTTGATCGCCAGGGCACACCAGGGAGATAAAACGGCGCGCGATCGGTTGGTTTCCGACAATATGGGGCTGATCTGGAGCATTGTGAGGAGATTCGCGGGCCGGGGATACGATATGGAGGACCTGTTTCAGATCGGCAGCATCGGACTTATGAAAGCCATTGATAAATTTGATCTAAATTATGAGGTGCGGTTCTCTACCTACGCCGTGCCGATGATCGCCGGGGAGATCAAGCGGTTCCTGCGGGACGACGGCATCATCAAGATCAGCCGTTCCGTCAAGGAAATGGGGCTCCGTGTGAAAACCGTGCGCGAAAAGCTGGTCTATACCTACGGCCGCGAACCGACGGTGGAGGAGATCGCCAGGGAGATCGGGGCCAGCAGAGAGGAAGTGGCCGCATCCATTGAGGCGGGAGCGGAGGTCGAGTCCCTTTATCAATCCGTCGGCCAGGGGGAGGATTCCGGCCTGTGCCTGATGGACAAGATCGAGGATCAGGATGAAGCGCAGGAAAAGCTCCTGAACCATATGACGCTGAAAAGCCTGCTGATGGAGCTGGAGGAAAAAGAGCGGACGATCATTATCCGGCGCTATTTTGAAAATCAGACTCAGACCCAGGTGGCGGCCGCCCTGGGTATTTCGCAGGTCCAGGTCTCCCGCCTGGAGAAAAAGATCCTGCGGCAGATGCGGGAGCGGATGGCAATCTAGAGAATAAAAGCCGGAAAATATGCCATACTACACACTGCAGAATGAGATGTGAGGAAGTGAGAGTATGGAATTTTTGAAAGGCAAATGGACGTATGCGCTGCTGGCGTTGGCGCTTCTGATCGCCGCGGCGGCGATTGCCTGGCTTTTGCTGGTCGCCAGGGACGGGGATCCTTACGCGGGCGGTATGCTGGTACAGGCGGAGGGCCGGGGCGGGTACCTGTCCGGACAGACCGGTTATCTGCGGTATGAAGCGGGGCGCTGCCGTGGGGCAGGAGAATTCCCGGGTCAGGTGGGGGTATGAGCAAGACCCTGTACCTGAAGCTGAATGAGATCACGGCCGTGCAGGAAAAGCAGGTATTTCTGAAAGACGTGGCGACGCTCTACTGCGACGACGCGGCGGTTCTGGCCAAATGCGGCGCTTTGAAGGTGCGGACGGTCCGGGAAGACCGGGACAGGCGCTATGTGGAGGATGTGCTGGACGTGATCCGCCAGATCAGTCAGATGGACCCCTCGATCCAGGTCACTAATCTGGGTCAGACGGATTTTATCATTGATTATCAGAAGCCGAAGCCGGCCCGTTGGCTGCGGCAGTGGGTGAAGACCGCCTGCGTCAGCGCCGTCTGTTTCTGCGGCGCGGCGTTCGCGATCATGACGTTCAATAACGATGCCAGCGTTACGGACGTTTTCCGGGAAGTTTACCGGATGGTCCTGGGACAGGAGCCGACCGGGGTCTCCGTACTGGAGCTGTCCTACTCTGTTGGGCTGGCTGTGGGGATCCTGGTATTTTTCAATCATTTTGCCGTCTGGAAGCTGAATACGGATCCGACGCCCCTGGAGGTGGAGATGCGGCTTTATGAAGATAACATTGCCAAGACGCTGATCCAGAACGAGGGGAGAAAGGAGTCCGACGTTGACGTTACTTAAACAGGCGCTGCTGATCTTTCTGGGGTTTTGCTCCGGCAGCGTGATCGCCGCTGGCGTGTTCGCGTTCCTGGCGATCATCGGCGTATTCCCCCGGTTGATCGGAAAAACGAAGACCAGGAACCACATTTTGCTCTACGAGACGGCGATCGTCCTGGGGGGAACCACGGGGAACCTGATGGATCTCTTCCGGTTCCCGGTTCCCGGCGGGACGGCGGTGCTGGGGATCTTTGGCCTGGCGGTCGGCGTATTTATCGGTTGTCTGATCATGTCCCTGGCGGAAACGCTGAAAACGCTGCCGGTCATCGTCCGCCGTATCCATCTGGCCGTCGGATTTCAATATCTGGTCCTGGGAATTGCTCTGGGAAAATGCGGCGGGGCGCTTTTATATTTTTTCCGGGGAATGGGGCCATGATAAACGGAAGATCCCGGCAGACGGAGCGACAGGTGAGATGTACGCCGCCGAGGGAACGGATGAAGCGAGGAAACGTTAAAAAGACAGGAGAGAATGAGAATGGAAATCAATAAGCAGTCCTACAATGAGTATGTGAAACAGATCACCCCGGCCAATTCCCTGTGGAAAAACATCCTGCGGGCTTTCCTGACCGGCGGGATCATCTGCACCATCGGACAGGCTGTCACCGGCTGGCTGCAGTCATTTTACGGCATGGACCAGCAGACGGCGGCGTCCTGGAACCTGCTGGCGCTGATCCTGGGCAGCGTCCTGCTGACGGGGCTGAATCTCTACCCGAAGATCGTCAAATGGGGCGGCGCGGGCGCGCTGGTGCCGATCACGGGCTTCGCCAATTCAGTCGTGGCCCCGGCCATCGAGTACCAGGCGGAGGGGCAGGTCTATGGCGTCGGCGTGAAGATCTTTACGATCGCCGGGCCGGTGATCCTGTTCGGGATCCTGTCCAGCTGGCTGCTGGGAGCGGCATACTGGTTCGGGCAGATGATGGGGTGGCTGCCGGTATAATGGAAGCTGCGGGCACGGTTCTGGATGACAAGGCAGCCCGCGGAGCGTGGCTCTGGATGGCAATGTCAGCTGCGGAGCGTGGCTCTGGGTGGCAAGGGAAAAGAAATAGACCTGCACGCATCGAAAACACATAAGTTGTGTAAACGGTGCGCAGGTTTATTTTTTTATAGGTTGCGTGAACAGGTTATTTTGGAAAAATTTTGAAAGAAACCGGTTCGGCGGGAAATTTTGATGCAAAAACAGTCCGAATTTCGGATTGTTAAAATCAGCTTTATTGCCGGATCAAAAATTTTCGGTTAATGTATGGATGGATCCAGTCCGTATGATCTGTTCTAGGGAGACAGTGCGATGTAAGAGCGTTGCGTACAGGTACATATGCGTTTTTTCGCGGATCGATCGTGTCGGCGATTTGCGGCTAAGCGGGGCCTGCATATAGGTACATACGCGCTTTTCGCGAATTGATCGTGTCGGCGATTTGCGGTACGGTTCCGGAGGGCGTGACCGGCATTGGGGGATCTGCGTTTTACGGCTGCAGGAACTTAAAAAGCGTGACGATTCCGGAGGGCGTGACCAGTATCGGGCGCAGGGCGTTCAACGAGTGCCGTCTGACCGAAGTGACGATTCCGGCCAGCGTGACGAATATCGGCATGATGGCGTTTTATGAATGCAGGGGTCTGACAGACGTATATTATGGCGGCGGCGAGGACCAGTGGGCGGAGTTGTCTGCCGGTGCGGCCGTGGAAGAGACCGCCGTCATCCATTTTGAATAATCGGAAAGAAGGGGACAGGGATGAAAAATCGATTCAGGAAAATCATGTGTGCGCTTCTGGTTTTCTGTTTGCTGCTTTCTCTTACCGCGTGCGGGGACAAGCAGTCCGGCAGCGATGGGACATCCGGCAGCGGGAATGTGCAGGCCGGCGATGAAACTTCCGGCCGCGCGGGCGAAACGACAAAGACCACCAGCAGCGGTTCTGGTCAGGCTTCCGGCAGCGGTTCCCAACAAACCTCTGATAATGACACTGGTGAGACCTCCGGCAGCGGTTCCCAACAAACTTCCGGCGATGGCGCCGGTGAGACCTCCGGCAGCGGTTCCCAACAAACTTCCGGCGATGGCGCCGGTCAGGCATCTGACAATAGCTCCAAACAAGCTTCCGATGATGGTTCTAGTCAGACCTCCGGCAGCGACCCCGGCAGCACCTCCCGGCCGTCCGAACCCATTCAGCGGGTGAAAGACGCCCGGGAGGCGGCGTCGGCTCTCACCACCGGAACTCTGTTCCTGCTGAAAGACGGTTCCGTATTGACGACCGATCATCATCAGCTCGATTTCGCGAAAGAATACGCCGCGCTGCCGGGACTCAAAAAGATCATCGATTCCTGCAGCGAGATGGAGATGTTTGCCCTGACGGAAAACGGCGAGGTGTATTATCACGGCGCGAAGATCATGGACGGCGTCCTGGACGGGGCGTACAGTACGACCAATGTCAACCAGGCCGCAGTCGCCGTGACCCGTGACGCCATATATAAGCTGTATAAAGCGAGCCAGACCAGTGCGGCGCTGTGCGAAATGAACCCGGAAGGCTATACGGACGTGAACGGCGAGGTAATCTCTCACTACGAGCAGTATCCTGACACATACAAAGACCAAACTGTCCTGAAGGGCGGGGCCGCCGCGGGACCGTTTGCAGGCGTGAGCGCGGAAAAGGGCGACTTCTTCATCTTGTCGGCGGATGGAAAAGTATATGCCGACAGCGAAGACTACAAGGAGATGACATTCTTTTCCTGGGAAAATGTCGCCGTCTTCGAGGTGCAGAAGCGCATGCTCACGGACCGTGACAGCGGGAACCGCGAGACGGAGATCACCGCGGCGGCGATTCTGACCGACGGTACGGTGCTGGCGGAGGGCGCGTATGCCGGTGAGATCCTTTCCTGGGGAGAATTGAACGACATCTCCATGTCCGATACGCTGATCGTCGGCCTCAAGCCAGACGGTACGCTGCGGGTGGCGGGCGCAGACGCTGAATACGTCGAACAGGACCTGGCCGCCTGGCAGAATATCGTGGCCGTGAAAGTGGGCGGCACGAGCAAAATCGACCGGGTCGTCAACGCGATCGATGCGGAGGGGAACTGTTATGAGCTTCAGTTTAATGTCAATTGGAGCGAAAACAATGTATACAGGATTTCTCCCGCAGACGGGACCGGCGGAACGTTTTATCCGTTTTACAAGTGCGCGCCGGACGGCACGGTTTATACCATCGGTTCAGATGGGACCTGGGAGCTGTATGAGGACTGACCGGGAGCGGAAACGCGCTGCGGCTGTGTAAACGAGAAATAACCTGCATATGTAACCTGCTTAGCCATACAGGTGCATATGCAGGTTATTTTGACCCGGAACGGGACCCGGCGGACGGCGCCGGCAGAAGCTGTCGGATGGAAAAACCGTTCCGATCCCAAATTGTTAAAATTAACTTTATTGCCGGATCCGGGATTTTCGGGTAATGTATAGTTAATGTGATCACGGCAGAAAAACAGTGCGGCAGGAAAAGTTGCACGCACCAATACGGCGGAAAGGAACTGGCCGCGGGAGGAATTCATGGAGCGGAGGATCATTGCGTTAGCCCGTGAGGTGATCGCGCGGGAACCGAAGAAGAGGCCGGAGGCAGAGCGCATCCGGGAGTGGGCGTCCCGCCTGGCACGGGCAGAGGGAACCGGCAGTCTGGCGGATCTGGACCGATTGATCTATACGAAAATGTACGGCGAGCTTCCGGTGCGGGCAGGCGCGCTGAAAATACGCTATTGGCGGACCGGACACCATATCCCGCGCGACAGGGAGGAGGCGCTTTTGTTCGCCCGTGCCCTGGGACTGGATGAGGCGGAGACTTTGTATCTGCTGCAGACCGTCATGGAAAAAAGCGACCGGATATTTTCTGACGGCGAATGGCCGGATGCGGAATACGTCCGCCGTGCAGAACGGATGGAGGAAATGCTGCGGGAATATATCGCCGGCGTTCCGCCCGCCCGTATGATCCAGCTGGACATTCCGTATGAGCGGCTGAACGGTTTCGCGCGTCATCTGTTCTGCATCGACGCGCTGCAGGCGTCGGCGCTGGCGGCCGAAGCCAGCGAAGCCGCCGTGATAGAGAATCATATGTCCAGCATTAATTATGAAGCGGAATTTCTGCGGATCTGCAGGCTGCAGGGAGAAATCCCCAGGCGCGTCATGCTCCGGCATATATTCCTGCTGGGTCTGCCTTATCTGAACCGCCGGCTGGTGGACGAACGGCTCCGGGAGCTGGGATATCTGCCGCTGACGGAGGGACATACGAATCCGGTCGGAGCGCTGGCAGACGATCTGGTGATCGGGATTCTGAGCCTGTATGAGTCGGAATGTTCCGGAAAGGATCCGCTGGAATGCAGAAGCTGGCTGCTGGAACAGCTCCGCGCGCTGGATCTGTATTTGCGGGATTCCGGCCGGGACGGTTACCGGTTCCTTTGTTTTCGGTCCTTGGCGACCATGGCGAGGTTTTAAAGAGGATATGATCGAGTATGAACTGGAATATCTGAACTGGAAAGAGCGGCAGCTGGCGCTGCGGCGGAAATACGCCGACACGCCGCCGGGACTGGACGCGGAGCAGGCCGCGCGGGAACAAGCGCGCCAGAATGAGGCCAGAGCACTGTATGAGGAACGGAAGCACTGGCGGCTGACGGGAGACACGCATGTTCCGCCGGAGCCGTTTGCGGGCCGCAGGGCGGAGCTTGCCGCGCTGGGAGAGCTTCTGGAAAACGGAAATGGCACGGTTTTTATCTGCGGCATGGGCGGGATCGGCAAGACCGCCCTGGTCCGGGAATGGGCGCGGGAGCACGCCGGAGAATACAGCCGTATTCTGTTTTTGATCTGCGTCCATGGGATCGGGCAGATCTTCGCCGACGACAACCAGATCGGCATATCCAATTTGTCCTACACGGAAAGCAGGTATTCTTCCCGGAAACAGTATGCCCGGGAAAAGTATGAAAAGCTGGCGGAGATCGCCGCCTCGGAGCGGATCCTGCTGATCCTGGACAACTGCAGCCGCGTCAGCGATCCCTGGCTGGAGCTGCTCGAGAACCTGCCGTGCCATAAGCTGATCACGACGCGTCTGAGCCGGAACGCATTGTCCGGACAGGGGCGGTGCGTCCTGGAAATAGGAAGCCTGTCCGGCGAGGAGGAATGGAAGGAGTTTTACCGTCTGTATACGGGAGAGAATCCTGACGGGCCGGGATGGGAAGCCGCGATGGCCTGCCGCGATTCCGTACTGGGTCATACGCTGAAAATGAAGCTGGCGCTGTGCAATCCCCGACAGTCATGGACCGGCCAGCAGATGGCCAAGTATATACTGTCCGGTTTCCGGCTGAAAAAAACGGACCGGCAGGCCTTGTGCGAGCTGACTTTTGCGGCGCTTTCCGGTATTCCGGAGCCGGTGTTTCTCGCCTGCACCGGTTCGGACCGGGAAAGTCTTGAGAGACTGAAAACCGCTTCGCTCGTTCAGACGCGAAGCGGAGCGGGGGGGTATTTTTATCGCTGCACCCGGTCGTCGGCGAGGCGGTGCAGATCATGTGGAGACCCGATGTGAACCGCTGCGCGGCGTTTTTGCAGGCGTTCAGTCATTATATGCGCCTTACGTGGTTCCGGCCGAGGGAAGAAGACCGGTGGCTGGCGGATGAATTGTTTTTTCTCCTGAAACGGCTGCCGGAGCCGACGGCGTGGTACTATTCGATCTATGAGGGGCTGGCGACGGCTCTGATGGTCTGGGAATGTTTCAGCGACGCGGAACGCCTGATGCGGAAGACATATGAGGTGGTCCGCGGTTATTACGGCGAGGACCATCAGGCCTGCGCGTACATGGCGCTGCGGGTAGCGGCCGTTTACCACAATCAGATGCGTTTTTCGGAAAGCCGCGAATGGTACGGGCTGGCCTGCCGGCTCTACCGGAAAGTGAAACCGCTGCGGGCGGACGCGTACGTAAACCGCGCGGAGGCCTGCGAGAAGATGGCGGGGGTTCTGGAGCGCGACGGGGATTATACGGGAGGTCACCGATATGTGGATGAGGCGATGAGCGCGATGGAGGAGTTTCGTCGCTGTGCGGAGACCGCCCATCCGGATCTCTGGAAGCTGCGGCGGTCGGAATGGCAGTATGTATATTTGCGGCGGGCCCGGCTGTATTTCGGGCAGGGCCGGTTCGATGAAGCGCAGCAGGCGCTGGATACCGCGTACTCCCTGTTTCCCCTGGATGAACTGAGCCGGGTGGAACTGAATATGTGCCAGGTCAGGCTTTATATGGTCCGCGAGCGGTGGGAACCGGCGCTTGCGCTGGCCCGGCGGGATCTGGAGACAATGATCCGCTATCACGGCGAAACGATCAAGGCCGCGCTGAGCTGCCGGGAACAGCTGGGCGACGTGCTGGCCGCTTCCGGACAGATGAGCGGGGCCTGTGAGCAGTATATCCGGGCGGCGGACCGGCTGCGGGAGAAATATCCGTTTCAGACCGACTGGATCAGGCGGCTGCAGAAAAAGGCGGGTGGGCTGCTGTAAAACGGCCCTGCCCGCCGCTGTTTTTCCGGAAAACCCCGGATTGTTAAAATAAATTATATTGCGGCGGAAACTTTTTTGCGTTAATAAAGTAGGAGGACGCAAAAGGTCCGGGAGACTTTTGTTAAAACCGGCCGGATGAGGAAAAACGAATGTGAAGAATAAGGCGGTAAAGAGAAGCGTATTGGGCTTCATGCCGGCAGCGCTCAACGGTTTCCCGAAAGGTGTGTCCGAATCGCTGATGAAGCGTCTTGCGAAAACCGGCTTCGGGTACGAGCTCTCTGCCTGGAAAGAGGGAGCAGACGGGTTCCCGGTCCCGGAATGGAAATGATTGAAAAGAGAGGAGATACACGGTATGAGAAGAATCACAGCAGTTGTGTTGGCCCTTGGCATGGCCGTCAGCCTTTTCGCCTGCGGAGGGAAGCAGGCGGGACAGCCAAAGGAAACGACCGGCGCCGCTTCGGGGACGTCCAAAACGACGGCGCCTGAGACGGACGCGCCTGAGAAAAAAACGAAAGCGAAAGACCCCGTTTCCATGGAAGACGCGGAGCTGCCGGCCGACAAGGATTTTATTTACGTCAAATTCAACAGTTATGTCGAGCTGAACGGTTATCAGGGAAAGGATGAGGTGATCGTCATCCCGAGCACCATCGAGGGTCTGCCCGTGCAGCTGAGCGGCTTTACGATCGGGGAAAAGGCTCATGTACGCGGGATCGTCCTTGACGAAGGCTATACCAGCATTCCGTCTATCAGCTGCGAGTCGGCGGAGAATTCTCCGATTGAAAGCATTAAGCTTCCGTCGACCTGTACGGAGGTCAGCTCCAGCAATTCGAACCCATTTGCATTTTCCAACATGCCCTATTTAAGCACGATCGAAGTAGCGGACGGGAATCCGGTTTATTTTGTGGAAGACGGGATCCTGTACGCGAATCTCAGCGGGGGCGGAAAACTCCTGTTATGCTATCCGCCGATGAAAGAAGGGGAGGTCTTCTCCCAGCCTGATCATTCGGTTCTTGCCGAAGCGTGCTTTGCGAACAATACCGCGTTAAAACGGGTGGAAAACGCCAATGCGAAGAACGGGGAGAACGCGTTCTTAAATTCGGCCGTTGAAGAGGTTGTCTGCTCCGACAACTGGACCTATCTTGGCCAGCACGAGTTTGACGACTATTCGGGAGAGTCCGAACTTAGAAGCATCACGCTATCCGCGAAGCTGAAGGATCTGGTCTGGAAAACGGATCATTTTAAGGGCCAGGATAAACTGGAAGAGATCAACGTCCCTGAAGGCAATCCGGATTTCTTCTCGGAGGACGGGGTCCTGTATTATGTCGGAAGCAGCGGAACGTATCTGCTCAAATATCCCAACGCGCATCCCGGGGAGGATTTCGTCGTCTCGGAGAAGGCGGATATGCTGTACTTGATCAGTACGGTGTTTGAAAATCCGATCTATCTGAAACGGGTGCATATTCCCGAGAAATGGGCGGATTCGGTGCGATCTTCCGATCTGCCGAACGGCATCGAAGTGGTTGTGGATTAGTCTGCTTTTACATTTTCTAAAGGAGGGGTTTAAAAATGTTAAATAAAATGAAACGTTCGTTTGGCCGTCCGACGGTCAAGATCGCTCTTGTCGCAGTTGTTTTGGCTTTGGTCAGCCTGTTTCTGCCGTGGCTCTCCAGGGGGGAGCTGAGCACGTCGCTTATGGGGGCTTATATAGAGGAGCCTGAGTATTTTATAGGGCTGCCGGCTGTGATTTTGTGTTCTCTTCTGTGGCTTGCCGTGTGCTTCCTGCTGAACCATCCGAAGCTTTCGCTGGTCGGAATCGTCCCCCTGCTGTTCGCGTGGTTCGGGATCCTGCTGATCGCGGGAGAGGTTAAAGCCAAATTAGGCATCGGATTTTTCATTTATTTCATAGCGGCAGTTGTCTGCGCCGTCATGGCGTTTGCGACCAAAAAGCTGCGGTAAAAGTCGGAAAGAAAAGAGATCCCGGAAACCAATGAACGATTCATGGTTTCTGGGATTTTTTTGAGCGGGAATGGGTTTCTGGCTCCGGATCAGCTATTTACCGTTATTTACCTTATTTACCCAGTTATTTACCAGGCGTGAAGATTCCCCTGTCTTTTGAGTTGATTTTGCAATGCAAATGGCATATAATATATGTGCAGCCGAAAAAAGAAGGGGGTCAGTCTTATGGCAGGCACGACAAATTTCAGCGTCCGCATGGACAGCGACATCAAGAAACAATGTGAGAGCCTTTACAATGAATTAGGGATCAACCTTACCACCGCGATCAATGTTTTTCTGCGCCAGTCCCTCCGGGTCGGCGGGTTCCCGTTTGATGTGCGGTTGGATCAGCCTAACAAAGAAACGATTGCCGCTATGTTAGAGGCAGAGAGGATCGCGCGAGACACAAATGTAAAGCGCTATTCTGATGTGGAAGAAGCGCTCCGGGAGCTGAAACGATGAAACGCGATATTGTCTGGACTACCAGATTCAAAAAGGACTACAAACTGGCAATGAAACGCCATCTCGACATAGAACTGCTGGATGATATTATCCGCGCGCTGGCGCGTGGCGAGACACTGCCGGAAAAGAACAGAGATCATGAGCTGAGCGGCGATTGGACAGGGCACAGGGAATGTCATATCCAGCCGGATTGGCTCTTGGTCTACCGCTTCAAGTCCGGGTTTCAATATAAAACCATTCAGCGCGATATACGTTCGATTCTTACGATCTTTTTTCATTATTTTCCAGACGTTCGCCTTTTTTATAAAGTGCGAAACAGAAACCAATATGCCACCGGTATGTAAAGCATTGCCGCGCGGATCGATTTTACAGCCGCAAGCGGATCTGCCGCACCGAACACCTCTGTTATAAACGCAAATGCTAATCTGCGTTGCTTGCCGCAACGGGCAGGCCTGCGTATAATTGATGCTGTAAGCGGCGCATATTTTTCCTGCTGCCGCAATCATGCAAGAGCGAATAGAGGAGGCTGTGTCTGATGTTAAGCGAAAATATGAAAGCGATCCGAAAATCAAAAGGACTTTCACAACAAGAACTGGCTGTCAAACTGAACGTAGTACGGCAGACTGTTTCCAAATGGGAGCAAGGATTGTCTGTTCCCGACTCCGAAATGTTGATCTCATTATCGGAAGCACTTGAAACGCCGGTGAGCACGTTGCTTGGAGAAACGGTTATGGAAGCGGCGGCCGATGACTTAAAAGCGATCTCTGAAAAGCTGGAGGTGATCAACCTGCAGCTCGCGCGGAAAAAGGCCAGGCAGAGGAAAGCGCTTCATGGTTTATTAATCATACTGTGTGTGTCCGCAGCAATAACGTTTGCGGTTTTAGCGGTGTCGGAAAGTCCGTACCTGGGGTGGGATTTCAGCGATCCGGAAACCGCTGTCATGGGGACCGCCGTTCATGCGTTTGAATGGTTATTTGTCAGGCTGGCCCCGGTCGTCTTCGTGGGCGCACTCGCTGGAATATTCTTGACCCGGAAAAAAGACTAAAAGAAAACGTTCGCCGCCGGTGAAATTTTCTTTGCATTTTCCAGTTGACACCGGGCGGAACCTGTGCTAAGATTTTGTTAATTTAAGAAGATAAACCGTTGAAGCGGAGATAACGGCGGCGATGCCTTTACAGAGAGCCTGCGTTGCTGAGAGCCAGGTGAGAAACAAACCGTCAAATGGACCGCGGAGGGTGCAGTCAAATGCGCGGAGGCGCAGAGTATTCTGCAACGTGGGGCATACGTCAGTTGCCGGGGATATGAGGGTATCCCGCTAAGCGCACGGTTCATGGCCGTGAATTCAGGGTGGCACCGCGGATAGAGTTTATTCGTCCCTGACAGAATGAGAGTCGTTCTGTCAGGGACTTTTTGCGTACAGGCGAATGAAAGGAGGCAGATGCTTATGAAGATTTTACCCTCGCTGCAGGAGGTCCGCGAGATCGCGGCGTCCGGGGAATACCAAGTGCTCCCGGTCAGCTGCGAGATCCTTTCGGATATCTGCACGCCGATCGAGGCGATGCGGGTGCTGAAAAATGTGTCTACGCACTGTTATATGCTGGAATCGGTGGCTGAAAAAGAGAAATGGGGCCGGTATACGTTTTTGGGGTTCGATCCGAAGCTGGAGATCACCTGCATGAACGGAGAGATGAAGACCGGGAATATCCGTTTCCGCACGGACGATCCCGCCGCGTACATGCGGCAGATCCTGGAGGATTATAAAAGTCCGAGATTTTCGTACCTGCCGCCGTTTACCGGAGGGCTGGTGGGATATTTTTCTTATGATTATCTGGGCTACCGCGAGCCTGCGGTGCGGACGGAGGTGCGGGATGAGGAAGCGTTCAAGGACGTGGACCTGATGCTGTTTGACCGGGTCATCGCGTTCGATCATTTCCGTCAGAAGATCATTTTGATTGCCAATATGCCGCTGGCGGAGCCGGAGACCGGGTACAATAAGGCGGTGCTGGAACTGAAGCAGATGGCGGAGCTTCTGCGGCATGGGGAGAAGAAGCAGGAACCCGGCGGACGGCTGCTGGGCGAGGTCACGCCGCTCTTTGACCGGGAGACCTACTGCGCGATGGTGGAAAAAGCGAAGCGCTATATCCGGGAGGGAGATATTTTCCAGATCGTGCTGTCCAACCGTCTCAGTGCGCCATTTGAGGGGAGTCTCTTAAATACGTACCGCGTGCTGCGGACGCTGAATCCGTCGCCGTACATGTTTTATTTTTCGGGGACCGACGTGGAGGTGGCGGGCGCCTCGCCGG
>CANQYH010000021.1 GCA_947628025.1 uncultured Lachnospiraceae bacterium
GCCGTGCGCCGCGCCGGAACATCGGACGAGATCGCGGCGGCGGGCGCGTTCCTGCTGGGGCCGGACGCCGGATTTATTACGGGAACAGACCTTTTAATCGACGGCGGCGTGATCGCGTCCCTGAAAAGCGGCAGATTTAATCTTCGCGTAAGATAAAGCAAATAATTACGAAACGATCATATTGACTTCCGCCGTCCCAAACAACTACGGTTTCGTAATTACTTAAGCAGATAGAGAATTAAACAACAGGAGGATATTTATCATGGCAAAGATATTGATTGCATATTTTTCCCATGCGGGACAGAATTACTCCCACGGCGGGATTCGGAACCTGCCTGTCGGCAATACCGAGGTCGTCGCAAAGAAACTCCATGTGATGCTCCCGAGCGATCTGTTCTATATCGACACGGTGCAGAAATACCCCGACGACCACATGAAGAAAATCGAGATCGCCAAACGGGAATATGAGCAGAACGCCCGCCCGGAGCTGACGGCGCGGGTAGAGAATATGGACGAATACGACACTGTCATCCTTGCGTTCCCCAACTGGTGGGCGACTATGCCCATGGCGGTGTTCACTTTTCTGGAAAGCTACGATTTTTCCGGCAAGACCATCTGTCCGCTTATCACGCACGGCGGCAGCGGCTTTTCGGGTTCTCTGCGGGATATCGCACGGCTTTGTCCCAACGCGAAAATCACCGAGGGTCTTGCCGTAAACGGCGACAATGCCGCGACCTGCGATAAAGACCTTGAAAAATGGGTGAAGAAAATCGGTTTGAAATAGGAGCGCATAACGTGAGAGTGCGTAAGGGGATTGTGTGAGTAAGCCGCAACAGGCGGACAGGAGAAACCGATGAAAGCCAAAAAGATTATAAAAATCATCATAGACACGGCCATGCTCGTTCTTCTGCCCGTGCTCATGGCGTACTCTCTCATTGGAGAGACGGCGCACGAATGGCTGGGACTTACCATGTTCCTGCTGTTTATACTGCACCACATCATGAATCCGGCATGGCTGAAAACGCTTTTTAGGGGGCGTTATACACCGCTGCGAATCTATCTCACCGGCGTGAATGTTCTCCTTTTGATCGTTATGGTTTTGCAGCCGGTCAGCGGGATCGTGATGTCGAAGCACATATTCCACTTTTCCGGCGCCGGCGGTATGTCCTTTGCCCGGACGGTTCATCTGCTTCTGTCCCATTGGGGATTTGTCCTGATGTCCGTCCATGCAGGCAATCATGCCGGAGCGCGCCGTGCGGGGAAGAAAAAGGGAGTTGCCGTCCTGTTACGGGCGGTCGCCATCGCCGTGTCGGTTTATGGAGCATACGCATTTGCAAACCGTGACATAGGTTCCTATCTGTTTTTGAAGAATCAGTTTGTTTTCTTTGATTTTGGACAGTCGCGGCTGCGGTTTATGGCGGACTACGCCTCCATGATGTGCCTTTTTGCCTGTATTGGAGCCGTTCTTTCCGAAAGGCTGAAAATGCTGCACCGGCCGGAACGAGGAATTTCAAAAGATGAATAGGTTTTTGAATACGATCACTTCTGCCGGGGGAGCAAAAAGAGCCTGCACAAACTGCGGAAGATGCAAAGCGGTGTGTCCCGCGGGCATCGACATCCCCGCAGCGATCGGAGCATACGAGCGGCATGAGAAAAAAGAAACGCCGCGCGAACTTGCCGGGCCGGAGGATTGCATCGAGTGCGGCGCCTGTACCGCCTGCTGCCCGGAAAAAATCGCGGTAAAGGATCTCGTGCGGGAGCTTGCCATGCAGCAGTACCGGCATAGGAGCCATCCGGCACATGTGAGCGCATTGAGATAGAGGAACATGTAAAATTTGTATTCCCCCAGTTGAACGTTCGCTATATCAACCAAGCCCCTTTTCACTCGGCGGCCGCCTGCTGCGGCAGCACGATCCGAAACACGGTCCGCTCTTCGGCGCTTTCCGCAGCGATCGTTCCTCCGTGGAGCGTGACGATCTCTTTGGCGATGGCCAGGCCCAGGCCGGCGCCGCCGGTATCGGTCCGGCGGGCCTCGTCCAGCCGGTAAAATTTTTCAAAAATGTCGTTCAGTTTTTCCTGCGGGATCGTCGGACCCCGGTTCGCAAAGGAGACCGTCACGGCGTCCGCGGTCCGGGCGGCCGAGATCCGGATCTCCGTATCCGGATAACTGTAGGTAGCGGCGTTTTTCAGCACGTTGTTGAATACGCGCGCCAGCTTGTCGGGGTCGCCGTTTATGGTCAGGTCTTCGTCCGCATCCAGCCGGGAGGTATTGCCGTGGGCGGACAAAAGCGGCGAAAGCTCGTCGCAGAGCTGAACCAGCATATAGTAAAGGTCGATGGGCTCCTTGGCAATATGGATCTGCTGGAGGTTATAGCGGGTGATCTCGAAAAATTCGCCGATCATTTTTTCCAGGCGGAACGCTTTGTCCAGGGCGATGTGGATATAATGGGCCTGCTGCGAGGGCGCGAGACCGGGTTCGCTGTCCAAAAGGCTCAGATAGCCGATCACGGAGGTCAGAGGCGTTTTCAGGTCGTGGGCCAGATAGGCTACCAGGTCGTTTTTTCGCTGCTCGGCCAGCTGTTCCGACTGCTTGCGGCTGCGGAGCGTTTTTTTGACCGTATTCAGTTTTTGCTCAATGATCGCAAGCTCCGGCGGCAGGCTGATCGCGGCATCGTCCTCCGCCAAAAGCGCGTCGATGCCGCGGTTCACGGCCGTGAAATACCAGCGGAAGAACCAGTTAAGGGAAAATTCCATGATCAGCAAAAATACCGTGACGATCGCTGCGATCCAGATGATCTCTTTGTAATTGCGGAAATAGCGGGTGTAAAGGATATGCGCCCGGTCGTCGCTCATGCCCCAAAAGCCGCGGAAAAACGAGACGACGGCATTGCCGCCCCGGCCTTTCCAGAACTGCCGGTACAGAGCGTAGACGATAAGGACGGCGGCCGCGATCAGCTTCAGAAGCGCCTTATACAGCTTTTTTTTGATCGGAAAGTATTCTGAATGGATTCTATTTTTCAATTTTATACCCCACTCCCCAGATGGTCTTAATGTATTTCGGGTTGTCCACGGTATCGTTCAGCTTCTCTCGCAGGTGGCGGATGTGGACGGTGATCGTGTTGTTTTTCTTGCTGTAGTATTCGTCCTGCCAGATGCTGTGGAACAGTTCCTCGGCGCTGACCACGTCGCCCCGGCGCTCCAGCAGGATGCGCAGGATGGAAAATTCGGTCGGCGTCAGCTCCAGCGGCTGCTCCTCCAGGAGGCATTCGTGGGTCCGGATGTTTAAGGTCAGTTCGGAATGGACCAGCAGGTCGGCCGGTTTTTCGGGACTGTGCGACGGATTGTAGCGTTTATAGCGGCGGAGCTGGGCCTTGACCCGCGCCACCAGCTCCAGCGGCCGGAACGGTTTGGTCACGTAATCGTCGGCACCCAGGGTCAGCCCGGTGATCTTGTCCGTCTCGTCGTCCTTGGCGGTCAGCATGATGATCGGGTAGGTGTGGTCCCGGCGGATGCGCTGGCAGAGGGAGAACCCGCTGAGATCCGGCAGCATGACGTCCAGGATCGCCAGGTCCAGTTCTTCTTTTTCAATGCAGGCGAGGGCCTCCCTGGCGGTATAAAATTTGAAAACGCGGTAGTTTTCGTTGGTCAGGTAGACTTCGATCAGGTCTGCGATCTCGGTCTCATCGTCGACGAGCAGGATGGTTTCGGACATGGGCGCTCCTTTCGGGTTCATGGCGGGATAGTGGGATCATATGTAGTATACCAGATTTGGCCGGGGTGGGTATTGTTTTTTCGCTGATATATTATTAAGATTTTCCTAACGGGGAAGCGGGGAGCGGCATACGGTTGTTGATGAAAAAAAACAATGACAGAATGGTAAGAACGATGTATAATATTAGGAAAGCTGCGGAGGCGGCGTGTTCCATCCCCGGCAGGGATGGCAGGAGCGGCAGAGAGATTGGTATGGACAGGCAGGAGGAAAATATGGCCAGGACGGAGGATTACATTGAGGCGCTGAGCGAAGCGCAGCTGTTTGAAAATTCGGAGCATCGGACGCGGTTTAAAGAGCTGCTGGACTGTTATGCGGATTATCCTTTTTTTACGAAAGGACTTTGCAAATGTATGTATCTGTCGGCGTGGGACGAGGAACATTTCGCGATCATGCTGCAGACCCTGAACGATATGGCGCTGGGAAAAGAGCAGAATACGGACGATATGCGTTTCCAGGGCGAGCTTTTGGCTGAGGAGCATGTGGATGGGGAATACTATATGTATCATCTGTCCTGTGCGTTTCTGGACGGGCGTCCGTTTCTTCCGTCTGAGTATAAGACGGTGAACGAGCATTACCGCTATATCATCACCAGGGGTCTGCAGGCCGCGGAAGTGATCGACAGGGTATAGGGAACAGGTTAAAGGTTACAGGTTACAGGTTACAGGTTATAATGGTGTGGTTTGAGACAGAATGATGGAGCGATATCACGGAACACGAGAAATCGGAGCCGTCGGGGCCGGGCGTCCGTTTTTTTGGCTTTTGGCGCTGCTCCTGGCCGGTATCTGTCTGGCCGGGTGCGGCTGCGGGGCGGGGCGTACGGACAGCGAGAGTCCGGAGGCCGAAAGCGGCGCCTCGGAGAAACTGAAAGTGGCCGCGACGATCTTCCCCTATTATGATTTCGCGCGGCAGATCGCCGGGGACCGGATCGATCTGGAACTGGTGGTCCCGGCGGGGATGGACAGCCATTCGTTCGAGCCGACGCCTGCCCATATGAGGACGATCGAGGAGGCGGACGTGCTGATCTGCAACGGCGGGGCCATGGAGCAGTGGGTCCGCCAGGTGCTTGCGGCGGTGGACCGTCCGGATCTGGAGGTCGTGACCATGATGGACTACGTGGACGTGGTGCAGGAAGAGATCGTCGAGGGCATGGAGGACGAGGCGCACGGACACGATCTCGATCACGGGGCAGAAGGTGCGGACAGCGCATGGACGGAGACAGAGACGGTTTCCGGAGCCGGTGGGGGACAGTCTGTGGAAGAAGAGACATATGCGGAGGCCGGTGGGACGTTTCCGGCGGATAACCGGTCATTTTTAGACACGGATGGGGATCAGCCCGAAGAGGAAACGGCTGATTTCGACCATGACGGCCACGAATACGAGATCGAGTACGACGAACATATCTGGACCTCCCCGGTGAACGCGATGAAGCTGGCTGGGGTGATCGCGGAGGCGCTTGCGGAGGCGGATCCGGCCCATGCGGAGGAATACGCGGTCGGGGCGGAGGCTTACCAGGCGGAGCTTGCGCAGATCCACCGCGGGTTCCAGGAGGTGGTTGAAAACCGGAAGCGGAATATGATCGTCGTCGGGGACAAATTTCCGTTCCGCTATCTGGCGGAGGAGTACGGCCTGACCTACCGGGCGGCGTTTTCCGGCTGCAGCACCGATACGGAGCCCAGCGCCAGGACCATCGCCTATCTGATCGACAAGGTCCGGGAGGGAGAGATCCCGGTTGTTTATTATCTGGAGCTTTCCAGCCATCGGGTAGCGGAGATTATCGGCGAGGAGACGGGGGCGGTTCCGCTGCTCCTCCATTCCTGCCACAATGTGACGCGGCGGGAGCTGGAGGACGGCGTGACCTATGCGGAGCTGATGCGGCAAAACATTGAGAATCTGAGAAAAGGGCTTGACGAATGAGCGTATTGATCACATGCAGCCATGTGGATTTCGGATATGAGAACCATGACGCGGTCATTGACCTGAGCATGGAAGTGGCGGAGGGAGATTATCTCTGCGTCATAGGAGCCAACGGTTCCGGCAAGAGCACCCTGGTAAAGGGGCTTCTGGGCCTTTTGAAACCTACGGGCGGCACGTTGACTGTGGCGGAGGAGCTGCGCAGGACCGGTATCGGGTACCTGCCGCAGCAGACGGCGGCGCAGAGAGATTTTCCGGCGACGGTCTACGAGGTGGTCCTGTCGGGGGCCCTGAGCCGGAGCGGGAACCGTCCGTTTTACAGCGCGGCGGAGAAAAAACTGGCCCAGGCCAATATGGAGCGGCTGGGGATTGCTTCTCTGAAACGCCATTGTTACCGCGAATTATCCGGCGGGCAGCAGCAGCGCGTCCTGATCGCCAGGGCCCTGTGCGCCACCAGCCGGATGCTGATCCTGGATGAGCCCACGACCGGCCTGGATCCGTCGGCGATCCAGGATTTTTACCGGCTGGTCCGGAAGCTGAACCGGGAAGAACATATCGCGATCCTGATGGTCACCCATGACGTGGCCAATATTGTGGGGCAGGCGAGCAAGATCCTGCATCTGCAGCAGAGAGTATTGTTTTACGGGACGCCGGGAGATTACCGGAAGACGGAGGCGGGCCGCCGCTATCTGGGAGGTGAGGACGGATGGAACTGATTCGGGAAATGCTGTCCTATCCGTTTTTGGTGCGGGCGTTCGCAGGCGGGATCCTGGTATCGCTCTGCGCCGCGCTGTTGGGCGTCATGCTGGTGCTGCGGCGCTATTCCATGATCGGGGACGGTCTGTCCCATGTATCGTTCGGAGCGCTGTCGGTGGCGGTCGCGGCCGGATGGTCGCCGCTGCCCGTTTCGATCCCTGTGGTGATCCTGGCGGCGTTTTTCCTGCTGCGCATTACCGAGAGCGGGAAAATGAAGAGCGACGCGGCTATCGCGATGATCTCGGCCAGCGCGTTAGCTGTCGGTATCGTGGTCACATCCCTGACGACGGGCATGACGACCGATGTCAGCAGCTATATGTTCGGCAGTATCCTGGCCATGAGCCGGGCGGACGTCTGGCTGTCGGCGGCGGTTTCAGCGGTGGTGCTGGGACTGTATGTTTTTTGCTAC
Source organism: uncultured Lachnospiraceae bacterium (assembly GCA_947628025.1). Taxonomy (GTDB): domain Bacteria; phylum Bacillota; class Clostridia; order Lachnospirales; family Lachnospiraceae; genus UBA3402. The sequence continues at coordinate 6,849 of CANQYH010000021.1, forward strand.
CACAAGATTTTCGCGGTGACGTTCGACGAGAGCTTTGCCAAAGCCACCGGAGTGAGAGTTTCCTTATATAATGTGCTGATCGCCGTGCTGACGGCCGTGACTATCGTACTGGGGATGCGGATGATGGGGGCGATGCTGATCTCCAGCCTGATCCTGTTTCCGGCGCTGACTTCCATGCGGGTCTTTAAGAGCTTCCGCAGCGTCGTATGGTCGTCGGGGATCCTGGCGGTGGTCTGTTTCTGCATCGGCATCACGGCTTCCTATGTATTTTCGACGCCGGCGGGGGCCAGCGTGGTGCTGGCGGACCTGGCTGCGTTTTTGCTGTTCTGTCTGATCCGGGCAGTATCGGCGGGAAAGCGGAAAAGCTGACGGACGCGGAAAAATATAGGGCTGAGGGAGAGCCTGATCTGCCGCGCGGGAAAGGCCGTGGAAAGGAAACGAACGGCCTGATCGGAGTGACGGCGGGGAAAAGAACTGCCGGCCTGATCGGAGTGACGACGCGGGGAAAGAACTGCCGGTCTGACCGGAATGACGGCGGGGGAAAGAACTGCCGGCCTGATCGGAATGACGGCGGGGGAAAGAGCCGCCGGATCGGATCGATTTCCGAAAAAATAAGCGGGACGGAAAAGAAGATGAAAGAGCGGAGTAAGAAACAGAATGCTTTCAGAATACCAGACGGATGGAAAAAGAAGCTGCGCCGCAGAGCCGTGCGGAGGGCGCATCTGGGCCAGACCCAGTATATTGCGATCAGCTTCCTGGTCCTGATCGCAGCGGGGACGTTTTTGCTGATGCTGCCGTGTTCCAGCAAAGACGGCGCGGGCGTCAATTTTCTGGACGCCCTGTTTACGTCTACCAGCGCCTCCTGCGTGACCGGTCTGGTCGTGCGCGACACCTGGACCCAGTGGACGCTGTTCGGGCAGCTGGTGATCCTGGCGCTGATCCAGATCGGCGGCCTGGGGTTTGTAACCATCGGCGTATTCATTTCCATACTTTTGCGGCAGCGGATCGGGCTGCGGCAGCGGAGCCTGATGCAGGAGAGCAGCAGCGCCCTGCAGATCACCGGCATCGTGCGGCTGACGAAAAAGATCATCAAGGGCACGGCCCTTTTTGAGGGAGTCGGCGCGCTTCTTCTGGCGGTGCGGTTTATTCCCCAGTACGGGCTTTGGCGCGGGCTGTATTACGGCGTGTTCCATTCAATTTCGGCGTTTTGCAACGCGGGTTTCGATCTGATGGGGCGCCTGGGGGAGTACAATTCCCTGGTTCCTTATTATGACGACTGGCTGGTAAACCTGGTGATCATGTCTTTGATCGTCATCGGCGGCATCGGTTTTATCGTCTGGGACGATCTGAGCCGCAATAAGCTCCATGTGCGGAAATACATGCTTCAGACCAAGATCGTGCTGGTGACAACGGCGGTACTGATCTTCGGCGGCGCGGCGCTGTTTTTGCTGCTGGAGCGGAACAATCTGTTCGCGGACATGAGTGTGGGCGGGAAGATCTGGTCGGCCCTGTTCAGCTCCGTGACGGCCAGGACGGCCGGTTTTAATACCGTAGATTCGGCGGCCATGACCGACGGGAGCAAGCTGGTCATGCTGATCCTGATGTTTATCGGAGGCAGCCCCGGTTCCACGGCCGGCGGCGTGAAGACCACCAGCGTGATCGTGCTCCTGCTCTATGTGCGCGCCAGCGTCAGCCGGACCTACAGTGTCAATGTGTTCGACCGCCGTCTGGAGGAGTCCGCGGTGGAGCGGGCGGCAGCGGTCACGACCATCAACGCGGCTCTGGCCCTGGGAACGGCGATCCTGATCCTGCTGATCCAGCCGTTTTCTATGGGCGACATCCTGTTTGAGACCTTTTCCGCCATCAGCACCGTGGGCATTTCCACGGGGATCACCAGGGATCTGCTGCCGCTTTCGCGGGTGCTGATCATTTTCCTGATGTACTGCGGCCGGTTGGGAAGCATGTCTTTCGCGCTGGCGTTCACGCAGAAGAAGCGGGTGGTGCCGGTACAAAATCCGGTGGAAAAGATCAATATCGGCTAGAGCGGAGCGAAAGCCCGGCGCGCGGCCGCGGCGCATGGGACGGTCCGGCCGCCGGACCCGCCGCCGCGCCTGTTCTGAGCAGTTTTAGCGGTAAGGGCAGTAAATCGTTTTTAAGGGCGGAAAGAGCCCGGATGATAAATCAATAGCAGCGGGAGGGAGACATATGAAATCGATCCTGATCATAGGAAGCGGAAAATTCGGACGGCACCTCTGCCGGAACCTGGCGGAGCTGGGCAACCAGATCATGCTGGTGGACCAGGTGGAAGAAAATCTGGAGGAGATGCTGCCCTACGTGGTCAGCGCCAAGATCGGCAACTGTACGAACCAGACGGTGCTGGAGAGTCTGGGCGTGGACAATTACGACATCTGCTTTGTCTGCATCGGCTCGGATTTCCAGAGCAGCCTAGAGATCACCAGTTTGCTGAAAGAAATGGGGGCTCGGTACGTGGTGAGCCAGGCCAGCCGCGATATCCAGGCCAAGTTCCTGCTGCGCAACGGGGCCGACGACGTGATCTACCCGGACCGGGACATCGCGGAGAAGATCGCCGTGCGCTACAGCGCCAACAACGTGTTTGATTATATCGAGGTTTCGGATGAATTCTCCATCTATGAGATCCCGCCGCTGCCGGAATGGGTAGGCAAAAACCTCCGCCAGTCCGACATCCGCAACCGCTACCATGTGCTGGTGCTGGCGATGAAAAAGGACGGGAAGACGCAGCTGATGCCGCCCGCGGACTATATCATTCATTCCGACGAGCATCTGATGGTGATCGGGAAAAAAGATGAGATCGACGAACTGCTGGCGAAGATATCATAAAATGTCCGCCAGCCGGAGCGTGTTCCCGGGATAATCAGTGTGAGACCGGACACCTCCGACACAGCCGAAGCCATGCTCCTCCCAGAACTGGCGGACAAGATCATTATAAGCCGGTACAGCGAAGATTGCAAGCTGTTTTTGCGAAAAGGCAGCCGCGAAAAAGTCGAAAAAGTTTCGTTGAAACAGGCGCATCCGGCCGGTCAGCCGAGCGCTTTAAAATGCATAAAGCGCAGGTTCTTCTTTCCGGTTTGGATGAATGTCCGGTCGAGGGCCTGGCAGCACTGCTGCATCCACAGCCGGGCCTCGTCCGGGGTCATTTCCTCCCTGACGGAATCATACAGTTCCATCAGCCGGATCAGAATGGCGTCCAGCCGTTCGCCGGTCTTCAGCGTGTGCGTTTCTTCCAGAGGAAGATAACCCAGGACCGAAAGGCTTTGGTTCAGCCATTCCAGAGAAATGTCCGGCATTCCCAAAAGGATCAGATGGCGCAGGATCGTTTTGCGGGGGACGTTTCCCAGCAGCTGAAGCGTCCGGTTCAGTTCGGAGTCATAACTGCAGCTGACGAGGTGGCCCGGCGGCGCAGCCTTGGAGGCATGGCGGCTCTGGCCGACATAGGACATGGCGTCCGTGTAGTAGAGATGGCGTAGATATTGGCGTATGTTTTTGCTGCGGCCGCGGAGCGAATGGAGCCGCTCCGCCGGTATATTCGAAAAATAGCGCCGGACCAGATCCTCCATATAATGTTTCCGGCGGAGATATACGGGGTCTTCGGAGATCGTTTCAAATTGTCTGTCACAATTGTCAAAATATCCCTGTAAAAGATATCGCATCGCATTTTCATCCAGTTCCAGGGCGCGGCCAAGCGCAAGACAGGTCTCATAATTAACCGGAAGATGCTGGCCGGTGCGCCAGTACCGGATCTTCAGCAGCTCCGTCTCAGAGAGCGCGTTTTTCCCGTAGATCTGTTGAAATAAATATTCGTCGGCCTTGTGGCGGCTGGAAAAGCGTTTCTGTTTCAGGAGCGCCGCGTACTGCGTATCCAGCCATTTTATTTCCGGACGGTTATGGTTTTTCTGTGACGGTTCCTCGCTCGCAAGCTGAATGAGGCAGTCCTGTGCTTCCGTAAGATTCATTTGTAAGTCCCCTTTCTGTGCGGTCTCTGCATATGGATTCGCAGAGAAGACAAAAAAGGGGACATAAACTTTAACGGAAATCGGAAAATTCTGTCTGCAACGGGGGGACAGTGATATCTGCGTCCACTTCCAGGTCAAAGGGGTGCATCCAGCGGTAGAACATGGTGCCGGCCAGAGTGACGCGGAACCCGGCGGGCGGGTCGCTGCCCTCCGCGATGCTGATCACGTATTCGATATGGTTGGCCTCCGGAATCTCATCCGGAGAGAAGAACCCGTTGACCAGATCCGGGCGCTCCGTACCCTGACCGTCCAGGTACGTGAAACTGGCGGTGGAGAAGTAGAGTTCCAGGTCGGAATCGGGCTGCGGCTCGTAGATCAGGGTGAGCTTCCAGTTATCCGACGGAATATCCGGGTTGCCGTCTTTTCCGACGTATTCCAGTCCGGCCATGCGCAGGGTTCCTTCCGGCAGCAGGAGCGGATCGCCGGTCCAGGTATCCGGATCAGCGTATACATTGAAAGACTGCCCTTGTGCGGGAAGTTCCAGATAAACATACGGCACATGGATCCGGTAGTCTCCGCTTTCTACGGGACCAAAATTCCAATCATAGTAGGAGAGATCGTACATGGGCCGGTAAATGGCTTCCGCGACGATCGTGCCGTCCGATTCGCCGCCTCCATTTTCGTCTGCCGGTACCAGCGTGATGTCTCCGGTCTTTCCCTGGTGGTAGCGGTTGGTCAAAAGGCCGGGAGAGATCGGGAATTCTTCCAGGCTCAGCGGATAAATGCTGGCGATCAGATCTCCGTCCTCCACGCGGGAGATGGCCATCAGGCCGCCGCGCGTCCCCATGGAATAGGAGAATCCCTCCAGATCCTGGGCCTGTGTCTGCCGCATTTCAAACGGGAGCGAAAGGCCCAGCGCGGGAAACTCCAGCGTCAGCGAAAGAGACTCCTCTTTGGCGGCCGGTTTGTCCAGTTCGAACTGATAGACGGCGGCGCAATGGGACTCGTCTTCCATCGTCATGGAGAACGGACCGGACAGCTGTTCGGCGCCGATGTTGAGATACACCTGACCGGGGGAGATAAACGCGGCCTCCGGCGCTTCATACTGCACGGAAAGCAGCAGTTTCCGGTCGATCAGCGCGCCGTCTTTCAGCGTGATCACCGCCGGTACCGTTCCCTCCTCCATGACGCCGTCCATGGACATGTGGGCGTAGGGCAGGCTGTCTGTTTCGACGCGGGATTCCTCGCGAACCAGGTAAACCGGTTCTGCCTGGTTGCGGCTGATGCCGTATCCGGGAAATACGCCGAAGTACCGCAGCACCATGTACGCACATGCGGACAGCAGCGCGATGAGGGCGGTAACGGCCAGACCAAGAAGGATCATACGCATCCGGCTCAGGCTCCGCTGATGGCGCTTCTTGACGGTCTCGTAGGGAAGATTCAGGGAATCGGCGATCTCCCGGATCGTCATCCCGTCGTAATATTTCATGCGGATGATATCCTGGTCGCCGGGGTTCAGCGCGGCCATGGCTTTCTGCAGATCCATTTTAAGTTCCGCGTTTTCCATGGCATCCGAAAGCAGGGGATCAGCCGATGCCGGTCCCACGGCGGTATCTTCTTCCGTCCCGGCGGAAACCGGGCGGGAAAGGTTTTTGCGGTATCTGGAGACGGCCTTATTTCTGGCGATCGCCGCCAGGTAGGTGGCAAGGCTGGCCTGGGCGGGATCGTATTGCCTGTGATGCAGATAAAATTCCATAAATGTGTCGTTGACACATTCCTTGATATCCTCCGGATCGGAGAGATGATTTGCCGTAATATTCCACAGAAGACCGGTATATTGATCGAGGATCAATACCATGGCTTCCCGCGGGTCTTTTTGCAGTTCTTTCAGTAATTGTTCTTCTGTATACATGATAGGTTTCCTTTAACAGATCGGATAACTGCATTATAGCAGGTCTTTTTGCCTGTGACAACAAAGTAAACATTAACAATTGACTGGAAGCTTGTGTATTATATGAAAAACAATTCGCTAAAAGTTTGACAATCTCCCGGCCGCCCGGTATAATAAAAAGTAACCTGGACAGAAAGGAAGAGCGTCGTGGAGCGCAAGGAAATTTCAAAGGCAGTCATAGTGAGACTTCCGAGGTATTACCGCTATCTGGGCGAACTTTTAGAAGAAGGAGTAGAGCGGATCTCCTCCGGAGAGCTGAGCGCCAGGATGAAAGTGACGGCTTCGCAGATCCGCCAGGACCTGAATAATTTCGGCGGATTCGGGCAGCAGGGCTACGGCTACAATGTCAAGTACCTGTATGAGGAGATCGGCCGGATCCTGGGGGTCGACCGGAAGCATCACATGATCATCATCGGCTCCGGCAATCTGGGGCAGGCGATCGCGAATTATGCGAATTTTGAGCGTCGGGGGTTCATTGTCAGCGGTATGTTCGATGTGAATCCGGCGCTTTTTGGGCGGTCTGTGCGGGGGATCGAGATCCGGTCGATGGACGGCCTGGAGGATTTCATCCGCGAACACGACGTGCAGATCGCGGCGCTGACGATGCCGAAGACGTACGCGCCTCAGGTCGCGGACCGGCTGGTGGCGGCGGGCATCAAGGCGATCTGGAATTTTGCCCATACGGATCTGACGGTTCCGGAGGATGTGGTAGTGGAGAATGTGCATCTGTCGGAGAGTCTGATGCGTCTCTCTTACCGGTTCTGCAGTATGCAGGACGAGCGGGAGTGATAAGATCATGATAGTTGGGATCGGTACGGATATGGTAGAGATGGAGCGCGTGGAAAAGGCCTGTGGGAAGCAGGCTTTTCTGGAGCGTGTCTACACGGAAGAAGAGCGCCGGCAGGCTGGGACGAGAGTGTCCCGCCTGGCCGGCGATTTTGCAGTGAAAGAGGCGGTCGCCAAGGCGCTGGGGACGGGATTTCGCGGGTTTATGCCCATCGACATCGAGGCGCTGCGGGACGAATGGGGGAAACCTTACGTGAAGCTGTACGGAGGCGCGAAAGAAACGGCGGAAAAACTGGGGGTCACCGCCTTTCACGCGTCGATCACCAATACGAAAGACTGCGCTGTGGCTTTCGTTGTGGCGGAGTCGGAAAGGGGAAGCGTATGAGATATCTGGTAACGGGGAGTCAGATGAAAGCCATCGACCGCTATGCCATCGACACGGTGGGGATCCCGTCGGTGGTGCTGATGGAGCGGGCGGCGCTGGCGGTGGCCGGTGCGGCGGAAGAGCTGGCGGCGGAACTGGGAGGCGTGTCCGGGACGGAGGACGCTTCGGCGGCAGAACCGGGCGGCATATCCGGGAACACAGGCCGGCGGTGCGGTGCGGCGGACCGGGGAATACAGATCTGGGCGGTCTGCGGGCCGGGCAATAACGGGGCCGACGGCATTGCGGCAGCCAGGTTACTGCATAACAAAGGTTACAAGGTTACAGTGATCCTGGCAGGGGATCTGCAGCATAGTACCGAGGAGTTTCGCCTGCAGCGGCGGATCGCGGAAAACCTGAATGTGCGGGTGATCGAATGGAACGATCCTCTGCCGGGCCGGTGCGATCTGCTGATCGACGCGGTCTTTGGCGTGGGATTGAGCCGGCCGGTGGAGGGAGAATACCGGAGAGTTCTGGAGATGATGAACCTAGCGGGGGCCGGGAAGATCCTGGCGGTTGATATGCCGTCCGGGATCCACAGCGGCAGCGGGCAGATCCTGGGCGTCGCCGTGCGCGCGGATCTGACAGTGATGTTCGGCTACAGGAAACTGGGCAGCGTTTTGTACCCGGGGCGCGATTTCTGCGGTCAGGTACAGGTCTGCGACATTGGTTTCCCGGAAGCGGGGATCGAACAGCTGGGGGGGCCCGAACAGATCGCGGTGACTTATGGGCCGGAGGATCTGGAGCGGCTCCCGTACCGGCCGGAAGACAGCCATAAAGGGACGTTTGGCAAGGTGCTGGTAGTGGCCGGTTCTGAGAATATGGGCGGTGCGGCCTATCTGAGTGCTCTGGCGGCTTACCGCATGGGCGCGGGACTGGTGAAGATCATGACGCCCCAAAAGAACCGCCTGATGATGCAGCAGCTTCTGCCAGAGGCAATTTTATCGACCTACCAGCCGGGAGAGATGGGCGAGGAGCCGGAACTGTTTCACGAAAAGATCGAGAAAGAATGCGCCTGGGCGGATGTGATCGTGCTGGGGCCGGGCATCGGGCAGGGAGAGGGCGTTTGGGAACTGATGCGGGAATTCCTGACGAACGCTTATGTGCCGATGATTCTGGACGCCGACGGACTGAACGCCGTCGCCAGGTACCCGGAGCTGACTCAGTATTTTACGGAAAATATCATCGTGACGCCCCACATGGGCGAGATGGCCCGGCTGACCGGCCTGACCGCCGATCAGATCCGGCGGGATATCGTGGGCGTAGCTGCGGAATACAGCGGCCAGCACGGGATCACCTGCGTACTGAAAGACGCGGCGACGGTGGTATGCGGCAGGGACGGGCAGACCTATGTGAATTCCAGCGGCAACAGCTGTATGGCGAAAGCCGGTTCCGGCGACGTGCTGACCGGCGTGATCGCCGGGATATTGGCCCAGGGCGGCGAGCTGTGGGATGCGGCGGCGCTGGGAGTGTATCTCCACGGACTGGCGGGCGACCGCCTGCGCGGCGCGGGCAGCGGACACGGGATGCTGGCGCGGGAGCTGGCCGACGAGGTGGGCCGGATCTGACGCGGACGGCGGACGGCGCTTTATGTGGAACGAAAGCCGGCAAGCAGCGACGCATAGCGTTTAGGCGTGCGGCCGACGCCCGGCGCTGTACTCGGAACGGCGGGGTGGAGCTCCTGCGCGGAACGATGCAGCGCAAAGCTCCGTTTCGGATCGCTTGTGGAGACAGCCACGGCAGTTTTGGCGGCATAGAATGATCAGGAAAGAGGGACGGCATTCAAAATGGAACGATATACCAGGGTTTACGCGCGGATCGATCTGGACGCGGCGGAATGGAACATGAAAGAGATGCGGGCCTGTCTCGCGGAGGAGACCAGGATCCTCGGAGTGGTAAAGACCGACGGATACGGGCACGGGGCGGTGCCCATTGCGAAAGCCATCGATCCCTATGTGGCCGGATATGCGGTGGCGACCGTCGAGGAAGCCAGGAACCTGCAGCGTCACGGGATCACGAAGCCGGTCCTGATCCTGGGAGCGGTCCATCCCAGCTGCAGCCGGGAGCTGGTACAGTACGGGATCTGTCCGTCCGTCTTTACGCTGCCGCAGGCGGAAGCGCTTTCGGGAGCGGCGCTGGAGCTGGGAAAAACCGCGGAGTTTCATCTGGCGGTGGATACGGGCATGAGCCGGATCGGGGTATCCTGCGGCCCGGCGGGAGCGGATCTGGCGGCCCGGATCGCGGGACTGCCGGGACTGCGCCTGGAGGGAGTCTTCACACATTTTGCTCAGGCGGACGAAGCGGACAAAACCTCGGCCCGGCGGCAGCTTGGCAGATATCAGGAATTTCTCGGTATGCTGAAAGAGCGGGGGATCGAAGTTCCGATCCGCCACATTTCCAACAGCGCCGGGATCCTCGAACTGCCGGAAGCCCATTTCGACATGGTTCGGGCAGGCATCTCCATTTACGGCCTGTATCCGTCTGACGAGGTGGCGCGGGACCGCGTACAGCTTCGGCCGGTGATGTCTCTCCACAGTGCTGTAACCTATGTGAAAGAGATTCCGGAGGGCGCGAAAGTCAGCTATGGCGGCACTTTTACGGCAAAGCATCCTATGCGGATCGCGACGGTTCCCGTAGGTTACGGCGACGGTTATCCCAGAAACCTTTCCGGAAAGGGCTGCGTTCTGATCCACGGAAAGAGAGCGCCGATCCTGGGGCGGGTCTGCATGGACCAGTTTATGGCGGATGTGACAGAGATCCCGGACGTACGCGAGGACGATCCGGTGACGCTTATAGGAGCGGACGGCGGGGAGCGCATTTCGGTGGAGGAGCTGGCGGAGACCGGCGGCGGGTTCCATTATGAGATCGTCTGCGATATCGGCAAGCGCGTGCCGCGGGTCTATGTGCGCGGCGGCGAAATCGTGGGGAAGAAAGATTATTTCGACGATATGTATGAGGATTTTGTATAAGAAAACGAGGCGGCGGGGCGTTCGTCTGAAGTGAAACCGAAAACCTGTCCGGATCATACCATAATCATAGGTTACAGTGAATAAGCGGCCCAAAACCGTGCATACTAGGATTATGAATGATAATGGACGGAGAGCGCAGGTTATGATAATCAGACGAGGCGATATATATTATGCGGATCTAAGGCCGGTGATCGGCTCCGAGCAGGGAGGCGTCCGCCCGGTTCTGATCATACAGAACGATATCGGGAACAAACACAGCCCCACAGTGATCTGTGCGGCGATCACTTCCAAGATGAACAAGGCGAAGCTGCCGACTCATGTGGAACTGGATACCCGCAAATGCGATATGGTGAAAGACTCCGTGATCCTGCTGGAACAGCTGCGTACCATCGACAAGCAGCGGCTGCGGGAGAAGATCTGCCACATCGACGAAGATCTGCAGAAACGGGTGGACTATGCCCTGCAGGTAAGCCTGGAACTGCTTACATAGTCTGCGTATGCGGATGCCATCGTTCCAGACAGAATAGAAAGGCCCCCGGCGGAGGGTTTTATGCTCTGCCGGGGGTCTGGTTTAACTGTTTTTCGTAGAAATAGGTTTGCGCATAAAAAATGCACTGTTCTATAAAAGTTCCGTCTTTAAAACTATAACTATCATAGATTTCCTCTGTTGCTTTTGCATTTGCCCGCTCAGGAACCTTGCAGAGCGCGGGAAAACCGGCCCGGGAAGCGGACCATGAGTCCGGTTTCCGCCGTGCCGTTTCTTGACAGAAGAAAGCGCGTATGGTACGATATAACAGGTACGCTGAAACGAAATGAGCGCGGATCTGTATTGACGCAGATCATCCTGTCAGGAAAACCTGAACGTGTATAATCATAGGAGAAACCAGGGAGGAAACACGATGAAAAAACCGTTGCCATATAAGGGAAACGATCCTTACATATTTATCAGTTACGCGCATAAGGACAGCAGCAAGGTATGGCCGATCATAGTCAGACTCCAGGAGGACGGTTTCCGGGTATGGTATGATGAAGGAATCGAACCCGGATCGGAATGGGCGGAAGATATCGACCGTTATCTGAGCGGCTGCGCTTACTTTTTTGCGTTTATGTCGGAGGCCTACCTGAAATCGGATAATTGTAAGGACGAACTGGACCGCGCGCGGGATCTGGTCAATAACCGGCTGATTATTTACCTGGAAGATATACAGATGGAGGGCGGTATTGCGCTGCGGAACAAGCGTCTGCAGGCGATTTTTTGGTATAAATATTCGACAATGGACGGCGCCTGCGCCAAGCTGTACTCGACGAGGAATCTGGAAATATGCCATGTACTGGGGAAGGTCCCGGATATCCAGGCCGTATTGGAGGACTTCGAGCCGGACGCGGGAACAATGACCAGGCCGGAATCGCCGCAGAAAGCAGCCGCAGGGCAGACGGTTCCGCGAAAGGAAACGGCGTGTCAGGCGCCGCCGCAGGAAAGGAACGCGGGGCAGACGATCCGGCGAAATGAAACGGCGCGTCAGGTGTCGCCGCAGGAAAGGAACGCGGGGCAGACGATCCGGCGAAAGGAAACGGCGCGCCAGGCGCCGCAGCAGGGAGAAAACACTGGGCAGACGATCCGGCGAAATGAAACGGTGCGTCAGGTGTCACAGCAGGAAAGAGACGCAAGGCAGACATCCCGGCAGCAGGAAAGCGCGGGGCAGGCATTTGCACGGAGCGGAACGCAGAGGGAAGAGAGTCCGCAGAAACCGGGGATTTCCGGGATAATGAAAGAAAAAAGGAAATTGCTTTTTGGCGCTGCAGGCGTGGCAGTCGCGGTGGCGGCGGTTCTGTTTTTGAGTTTTGGAAATGAAAGAGGACCGTTCAGAGAAGCGGAAGAAACAGGTGAAATAGAGGCATATTATAAAGAAACGTCGGAGAAAGAGGAAAAAGAGACCGGGCAGCCGGATACCACGGAAGCTTCTTTCGCTCAGGAGGCGGAAAGCACGGTGGAATTGACGTCGATCGAGCAGCCGGTGGAACAGAGAGGCTTCTTGATTTGGGAAGACGCAGTCAACACATTGGGTCATACCTATCGGAAAGCGGTGGTGCTGAACGATTTCAGCAATGCGTATGTGCGGTATTACGTGGGGGATTACGCCGCGGTCAGCGGGTACTTCAGCATCCCGCAGAATGTGGTCGGGGCGGGAGAGAGCGTCTATTTGAGCATTTATCTGGACGATCATGAGGATGCGCCGCTGGAAGACTATGACCGTCTGGAACTGACGAACGCGACCGTGGAGCAGGAATTTACGCTGGATGTGAGCGGGGCGCAGTTCATCACGTTTTATGTGGAGGGCAAGACAAAAGGCGGGCTGATGCTGACGGATA
>CANQYH010000022.1 GCA_947628025.1 uncultured Lachnospiraceae bacterium
ATTGACGGATTTGGGAACCTATCTCTGGGAAACATTTGAAAGAGCCCTGCGGTTCGTGACGCTTCGGCTGCTGCGGCTCTCTTTTTTGGAAAAGCGCTGGGATGCTTTTCTCCAGCTGGTCAAATTCGGCCTGGTGGGCGTCTCCAACACGCTGGTCTTCTATCTGGCGTACCTGCCCTGCATTTACGTAGGCCTCCACTATATGGCCGCCAATGTGACCGCCTACGCGATCAGCATCCTCCACTCCTTTTACTGGAACAACCGCTATGTATTCACCCTGGAAGCGGGCCAAAAACGCAGTCTGTGGAAAAGCCTGCTCAAGACGTTCGTCGCTTACGGGAGCACCGGCCTGCTCCTCAGCAGCCTCCTGCTGTATATACAGGTGGACCTGCTCCACTGGTCCCGGGCCATCGCCCCGCTGCTCAGTCTGCTGGTGACGATCCCCTGTAATTTTCTGATCAACAAACTGTGGGCTTTCCGGCAGGAAACAAAATAATGCCGCAGCCCCGGAAAGGAACGCTTTATGGATCATGCCTATCATATTTCCCGTCAGGACCTCCTGCTCCGGCCGCTGAAACGGGAAGACATCGAATCTCTCCGCAGATGGAGGAACGATCCGGCCAAAACGAAATTTTTAAGAAAGATCGGAGAGATCACGCCTCAGATGCAGGAGCAGTGGTTCGAGGCCTATCTGACAGACCCGGATATCCTGATCTTCGGCATCGAAGAAACCGCCCGCCTGAAACGTCTCATCGGCAGCATCGCCGTTTATGATTTCCGGGACGGCTCCGCGGAGATCGGGAAACTGCAGATCGGGGACGACGAGGCCCTCGGCCGCGGTTTCGGCAGCCTGGCCGTGGCCGCCGCCGCGGAACTCGGTTTCCAAACGCTCGGCCTGAAAAAACTGACCGCATCCGCCCACCCGGCCAACGCCGCCTCCCATCGCTGCTTCACGAAAAACGGCTTTACCGTCACAGGGCATCACGAGACGCCGGGGATCGGGACGGAAGACGAGCTGGAACTGGCTGCACCGTAAAGCAGAGGATCAGCGGCATCGCCAGAAAGACCGCCGCGAAATACCGCAGAAGCACTAACGGCACAAACGCCGACACCAGCATATAGCCCAAAAGGATCGCCAGCGGCACGTACAAATGGCCGCACCGGCGGAACCGCACATAAAACACACAGTTTAACAGGATCCAGAACTGGAAACCGATGGAAAACAGCATGGAAACGACGGGGATCTTCTCAAATGAGAGGTACAGTCCGATCGCCGTATAGAACGCGTTGGCCGGCGGGAGCAGATCGATCAGCTCCCCCGGTTTTTCTATGGTATCGGAAAAGAAATAATAGCACTTATCGTAAGGGTCATATTCCCCGACCCCCGCTTCCTGATAACCGTCGATCACGCTGGCCGGGAACCACATCTGCCGCGTATTCGCCAGGATCGCGTCCAGATAACATTTCTTATGCTTCATGCCGATCTGCAGCCAGAAGCGGAGGAATTCTCCCAGATCTCCATCCACGGTCAAACGGCCTTTGGTCGGATCCGCGTTTTCCGCCACATAGACGCCGTCGTCCCCATTGAAGTACTGTATATAAGTCACTCTTTCTTCAAAACTCCACAGCTCCGGCTCCGTCACGAACGCCCTGGCGAGGGGCTGAGAAAACAGGGACAGGGACGCCCCCATATCCGCAGGAACCATGGGCTGGCACAGCCGGACCAGAAGCATACTGAGAATCAGATAGCCGCCGGCCGACGTGACCGCAAAGATCGTCCCGCCCCGCAGATACGTTTTTCTGTAAAGAAACCAGACCAGCGCGCTGACGCCGAAGACCGCGGCATACATCACGGCTCCGGCATTGTTATTGCGGGCCAACAGCGCCAGCACGAAGACCAGTCCCAGCAGAAACGGCTTCCACCGGGAGCGCATAAAGGTTTCCGTCTCGCTGGCCATCAGATAGAATAAAAACACCGCGTAAACCAGCAGGATACTGAACAAAATGTCCCGCACCATCTGAGTCGCCATCATCGGGACGACCGGGAACAGGGCGTAATACAGGAAAAGCGCCGTCAGCAGCCGTTTATTGACGCCCTGGCGGTACAGCTTGCAGAGGATGTGCGTAAACATGGCGGAAACCACGATCATCTGCGTGACCGTATAGACCGCGATCCCCGTATTATAGCTTCCCGTCAGCCGGTACATAGCCGGCAAAAGCCGCGTGACGATGACCGTGTGCAGCAGAGGAAAATTCCCATTGAATCCGTTGGCCAGCTGGTTCATTTCCGATGTCGCGTCATAATGGAAACCGCCGGGAAAGGTCGCCAGATAGCAAGGCAGCCAGCAGACTAAGAGCAGCGCGGCTGCCGCCGCCGGATGGCCGTTGAGCCACGCCGCGGCCCTGTCCCAGCGTCCCGCGGGGCCGGCCTGCGTCTCTGCGTTCAGCCGGGTCTCCGTCTCCTCCAGCCAGGTCCACAGCACCCGCAAAAGCAGCGCGATCGCCCAGGCAAACAGAGGCACCGACGCCAGCACCGGCAGGCTCTTATAAGGCACTTTCCCGTCTACCTCCAGATAATAGCCCCAGCAGGTCATGACGGAAAACAGAAGTCCCAGCACATATGTATACCGCTTCATGCGCGTTCCGAACGTCTTCCCGGCGCAGTACCGGAAAAACAGAAACAGGGCCGCAAAAATGAGAACGGAAAACCAGCTGTTTGAAAAGGCGAGGGTACGGTCCGCGGTCCAGGTGGGAAACAGTACCGTACAGGCTGCGGCAAGCAGAAGACAGGTCCAGTTTTTTCGCGCGCTCATAGGGGGTCGCTCCTTAGTAAATGTATTTTTTCTGTATCCGGTAACTGATAAAAAACAAAAGCACATCCACCGGTATCTTCACCAGTACTTCCGGTTCCGCATGGGTCAGACGCAGCCCCGCCATGGTCAAAAGCGCGCTGCAGCACATCTGGACGGCCGCCAGCCCCGCATATCCCGCCAGGGACCGGCCGTGTTTTTTCCGGCTGTGGAACACGAAAAAGTAATTAACCAGATAATTGTAGGCCGCCGATACGACCCTGGCCGCCACGGAGGCCGCCGCCACATATCCCAGACCTCCGTCCACGCCCCGCAGCGCCAGGCAAAAGATCTGGAACAGCGCCAGGTCGACCACACTGGACGACAGGCTGGAGACCACAAAGCGCCCGAACGCCGGTCGGAATACCATATAGATCCGCGCGGAATCCGTGACCGGGCGGAAATGGGTGGAATGATCTTCTTTCGAATCATAGACCGTTTCGATCGCGACTTCCACGATCTCCCGTTTCTTCTCCACCGCGTCGATCAGCATCCGGATCTCGTATTCGAACCGTTCCCCCGGCAGCGACAAAAGTTCCCGCATCTGGTCCGCCGGTATACCCCGCAGCCCCGTCTGCGTATCGGTGATATCTCTCCGGTACAAAACGCGGAACACTTTGCGCGTCAGCTCGTTGCCGAAGCGGCTCTTTTCCGGTATATTCTCCCCGGAAAAATCCCTGACGCCCAGGACCAGGCAGTCCCGCCTCTGCCGCATGACGTCCCTGCACGCCACTATCGCCTCCGGAGTGTGCTGTCCGTCGGAATCGGCGGTCACGCAGCCGGCCAGCCCCTCCATATGATC
The DNA here is from genome assembly GCA_947628025.1 of uncultured Lachnospiraceae bacterium. Lineage (GTDB taxonomy): Bacteria > Bacillota > Clostridia > Lachnospirales > Lachnospiraceae > UBA3402. The sequence continues at coordinate 3,652 of CANQYH010000022.1, forward strand.
CAGACAATAGGCAAACGCCGTTTTAAGGGCGCGGCCCTTGCCCCGGTTCTCCTCGTGCCGCAGAACCAGCGCCCGGCCGTCTTTTCCGCAGGCGTCGAAAATAGGCCGGTATTCCTCCCCGCTCCCGTCGTCCACGATCACGATGGGGGAAACGCCGGCATCCGTCAGCCTGTCAAGCAGCTCCAAAAGCCGCCGGTCCGGCTCATACGCCGGAATAATCACTGGGATCCTGTCTTCCATCTCTCATATCCTCATTCTTTCCCGGCTCCGGCAGTCCGCCGTCTGTTCATCCACTCCCGGATCACGCCGGTCAGATACCGGAACCCCGCCATACGGAACAGCGCGGCGCCGCCAACATAGACGGCGATCCCCGCCAGCACCTGCAGGACCAGCCTGACTAAAGCGCCGCACGGAAGCGCCAACCCGATCCACCAGACCGCGGCGCACATGGCCACGGACAAAAGCATGGACGGCAGCAAGTCGCCCCACTGGCTGCGGATCCCGTAGCCCAGGAGCCGCCGGTTGGGCCAGGCATTGATGAACACGCAGCAGAAATCGATCCCTGCCTTGATCGACACCATGACGACAGGCCCGAAATGAACGCCGACCGCCAGCCCCAGCAGGCTTACCGTTTTTTTGATCACTTCCAGCTTCAGGAATACGTCGCTGCGTCCCAGCGCGTTGATCGCTTGGAGATTTGTGATATGGACCGGCCAAAAGGAATACGCCACGCACAGGATCCGCAGATACGGCACGCAGACCAGCCATTTCTCTCCCAAAAGCACCAGCACCATCGTATCCGCCACCGCCAGCAGCCCGTACAGCAGCGGAAGCACTAGGAAAGAACTGATGCGGATCGCCTGGCGCACCATGTCCCGCACCTGGGCCATATTCTCCTGCTTTGAGGAAAAGGCCGGCAGCAGCACGGCCTGGATCGCCGCGCCCAGATTATTGACGATCAGCCTGGGAAACTGGTCGCCCCGGTTATACGCGCCCAAAAGCTCTTCATTGTAGATCTTGCCCATGATCAGGCCGTAAAGATTGCTGAAGAGCGTGTCGATCAGCGCCGCCGTCAGCAGTTTCCAACCGAACGCCAGCAGCGCGCGGATGCGGCGGATGGAAAACAGCAGGCGCGGCTTCCAGCTGACCGTCAGAAACAGCGCCGCCATCAGCGCCAGATAGTAGACGATCTGCTGTCCCACCATGGCCCACGCGCCGAACCCCCGGTACGCCATAGCGATACTGACAACGCCGGAGACGGTCACCGCCGTCATCGTCGCCGCGAACAGCCCGCCAAATTCCATTTTCCGGGACACGTAGGCCGTCTGCACGGATATGACGGAACCGGGAAAAAGCACAAGTCCCAGCGCCCGCAAAATGGGCGTCAGGGCCGCATTGTCATAAAAACGCCCGACCGCCGGGGCCGCCGCGTAAAGGAGCCCGTACATCGCCGCGGCAATCGCCAGACTAAAATAAAAGACCGATGAAAAATCCGTCTCGTCCGAATTTTTTTTCTGGATCAGCGCCGTGCTGAACCCATTCTGCACGATCACATTGGCGATGGTGATAAAGATCATGACGATGCCCACCAGGCCGTACTCTGCCGGGGACAGAAGCCGCGCCAGCAGAATTGCCGTCACGAACTGTATCCCCTGGGCCCCGCCATTCTCCAGTATCTTCCAGAAAAGCCCTTTCACGATCTTTTTCTTCAACTCTGTTTCGGCCGCCATCGTTTTCTTCCCGTCACCCTTTCCCGTTTTGATCTTCCGGGCCCGCCTGTCTTCCCGGTTCGCGCCGCGATTTTTCCGGATCTCATTTTATTGTATATATTCCGGCTCTTCAAACCAAAACTTCCGGTTTTCCGCCCGGATTTTTATGTCCGGCTCCCATCTCGGCGCTTCAAATCCGCGGACCAAAAACGGCGGCTCTTATTTGCCTGCGCCTGCCTGGCCGCCGGAAGATATATTCTTCCGCCGCGATCTCCCGGAAATTATATATACCCACGCGCTCAGGGTCCGAAACGCCCGCACCTCCATGCGGATCCCCCAGAACCATACGCGCGCCAGCCCTTTTCCCAGCGCGCCGGCCCCCAGATAATGTTCCAGATAATAGAGCACGCTCCGTTCCCGCAGGCGCTGCCGCGTCAGTTCGTCGCGGAACGATCTGCTGATCGAAGCCGAATGTTGGTGCCGGTAGAAATCTCCCAGAACCAGGACGCTTTTATACCCCGCGGCCCGCATCCGCTGCCCCAGGATCATTTCCTCCTGGTACAGGAACACGTTCTCGTCATAGCCGCCGCAGGCCATGAACGCCCCGCCTGCCACCATCAGCATGGAACCGTGGACCGCTCCCACATATACGGCCGTTTTCCCCCGCAAATACGAGGCCGGGTAGTAAAGGAACGGTTTAAACAATCGCCGGCTGAGCGGCCCCATGAAAAGCAGCTCGCCGATCAGGCCGTGGAGCCGCCATCCGTTTGGAAACGGGCCGAACGTCCAGTCCTCCATCCGGGCCGATACCACCCCTGTCCGGGGGTGTTTTTCGAAAACGCGGGCCATTTTCCTGACGCAGGCCTCCGAAAAAGATACGTCCGGATTGGCGATCAGTATATGGGTGGCTCCGCAATGCTCGATCGCGTAGCGGACGCCCAGATTGTTCCCGTACCCGTAGCCGCCGTTTTTCTCCGCAGCCAGGACTTCCACGCGGCCGTCCTGCAGCCGCCCAAGCCGCGCAAGAGAATCGTCGGTAGAGGCGTTGTCCACCACTATAATACGGCAAAAACAGGCGTAGCCGCGGACCGCCGACACCAGCCGCTCCGTCGTCTCCGCATCGTTGTAATTTACTATCACACAGGCAATCGTCATCGTTTTTCCCTTTTATTCTCACAGAATGAACGCCGGATCCCCCGAAACCGCCGCTCTGTCTCTTTCGGACTTTCTGCGCCGCGAATCAGGGTCTGCGCTCTCCGGCTCCTACCAGTCCGCCCCTCTCGGGATCGTCACGCACTGGGCCAGGGTCTGTGCTTTCCTGCCTCTACCAGCCCGCCTCTCTCGGGATCGTCACGCACTGGGCCAGGGTCTGTGCTTTCCTGCCTCCACCAGTCCGCCTCTCTCGGAATCGTCACGCACTGGGCCAGGGTCTGCAATTTGGAAGTTTTACAGAAACCGTTTCGCCGGATACTCGCGAAGCGCTGCACCGGCGATTGGGACGGCAGTGCCAGATATGCTTCAAGCACAGCGCACTGCCCGGCCTTCAGACGGTTCCCGTACATCTCCAGGAAAGCGCCGGCCTGTCCAAACATCCGGCGGTAATTTTCCGCGACCTGCCTTTGCCGCCCCGCACGCCGGACCAAATCCTCCGCTCCGCCGGTCCTGACCGCCCCCAGCACGTTATCTCCATGCTGACGGTAAAGCGACAATGATTCCCGCAGGCACGAGATCCTCCCGAAACAGACGGCGCAGAGCGCAGCCCACCAGTCGTGCATAAAGCAGACCCGCGGGACCTGCCGCGCCAGCTCCGCCAGCGCCCGGTTCATCATCAGCGCCCCGCCAGTGACGGGATTTTCCACCAGAAGCTCCGCCAGGGACAAACGATCCGGGTCGCAGCGGCTGTAAGAAAAGAAGCTGGGCGAGATCTGCCGCAGTTCCCGGTCCGTCACCTCCATGTCGGAAAAGACCAGACAGGGCCCGCTTTCCTCGATCTCTTTCATGCGCTCCAGGAGCTTTTCCACTTTATCCGGCTTCCACACGTCGTCCTGGTCGCTGAACAGCAGATAATCTCCCTCCGCCTGAGACAGCAGCCAGAAGAAATTCCGGGCGGGAGCAGGCATATCCGGCTCCTGCCGCCGGTTCTCTTTCTCCGGCGCGCTGGTACTCTTCCTTTCCTCCCGCTTCTCTTTTCCCAGTGAGCCGCTGCTCTCCCTTTCCTCCCGAGTCTCTTTTTCCACTGAACCGCTGCTCTTCCTCTCCTCCTGCGTCTCTTTTTCCAGTGAGCCACTGCTCTCCCTTTCCTCCCGCTCCTCTTCCCCTGGTGCCCTGGCTCCGCCACGTCTCCGGTCACGCCGCAGGATCCTCTCCGGGTACCGTTCCTGGTACTCCAGCAGGATCTCCGGCGTCCTGTCCGTGGAACCGTCGTCCGATACCAGGATCCGGATCCCCGGCACGCTCTGCTCCAATATGGAATCCAGCTGCTCCGCAATATATTTTTCCCCGTTATACGCCGCCAAAAGCACGGTTATCTGATCCATCGCGCCATCTCCCCCGCCTCATCATCCGGCACAGTCCGCCGCCGCTCACCCCGCAAGCGCCGGTTCGCCCCATCTACATCGTACAAAAGACGCGGCCGGTTCAGCCCGCTCCCCGCCCCGTCTTTTTCCTGCGGGCATTCACGACCCGCATACCGAAATGCCGGCTGATCATCCAGCGGACTCCCGGACAGATCACGGTCACGTAGTCCATCATATGGTACAGGAACATATATTTCTCCCGGCCTTTTTCTTTCGGCGTACCGGCCCAGGGCGTCATGGCCAGATAATGCTCGTAAGGCTTGCGGTAATGGTTCATATTTCCGGCGATCCAGGGGCGCTCGTCCCCGGCGTAATGAATGATGACCGGATGACGTTTGGCGTCCTGAAACTCCGTTTCCCTGACCGCAGCATACGCGGGCGCGTGCTTCACCAGGTCCCGGTACCCAAAATACCGGTAATTCGGGAAGAAATTGTATTTCGGCGGCAGAGGCAAAATATCGCCGCACAGCACACCGTTTAAGATGTCCTGGTCGCAGGCAAACAGATTCCCGCCCTTTTCCTCATAAAATTCCAGAAGCCGCGCTTCCGTGCCGGACCTGCGCCAACGCTTCAGATCGATCAAAAGGACTCCTGCGTTGACATAAACATCCTCCGGCAGCAGGCCGATCTCTCGCCGCACCGCCTCGTAGATCGTAGGCTCCATGACCGCTCCCATCATACGTCCCTGCAGGTCAGTTCTCCAAAGGTCCCAGAGCGGCTGCGTCACTACCGTATCGCAGTCCAGATACAGGACCCGGTCAACGCCCGGCGGCAGGAGGCTGCCGATAAACAGCCTGGCCATGGTGCTGATATCGAAACCGCCGGTATGGATCTCATAGCCGAACTGCGCCTCCACATCCTCCAGTTCCACGAAACGAAGCACACGGCCGTATTGAGCGGCTATGAACTCCAGCTTCTCCTGATTCTCCCGGCTGATCCCCATGGAAATCACATAGACCAGGATCTCCCTGGCACGGCGGTTCCGGTCAAACAGAGAGATCATGGACACCGCCAGATGACGGACATAGCCGTCGTTGGACGCGTAAACAATATTCATGGCTCACCTCCAAGATGGACGATCCTTTTCAAAACCTCTGCCTGCCGGGAACACTTTCCCCACCGCTTCGCCGCGCAGGACCGCCGTCATTTTCCGGGATCCCCGCCGCTCCTGTGCCGGATCCTCCCCGGCAGCTCCAACAGCCAGACCACGATCCGGTCCAGACAGAACACGAACACATTGTCATAAACCACCGCAAATACCAGGCTGAAAAGCAGCGTCAGCGGGATCAGCAGCACCGCGCGGTTCACTCCCAAAGCCTGATGAACGATCGTATGCAGCACGAACCAGTGGATCAGCAGCACCGAAAAACTGTATTTCGCCGCGACAGAGAGCACCGCCGGTATTCGGGAAAACCATTTGTCCCCATGCTTTCGGAAAAACACAAAGATTCCGCAAGTCAGAAGCAGCATGGGCGGCGCGTTATTATAGATCAGCGCGCCCGGATCCTCATAAGCCGCCACGGCGTACGCCATATAAGCCAGCGAAGCCGCGGCCCCCGCTTCGGCCCAGCGCCCGTATTTCTCCAGCGGCAGGGTCGCGCAGAAATATCCCAGGATAAACACGCTCTCCCAGCCCGACAGCCAGGTACCCGCCGCCAGATGGATCCCGGCCATCGGCAGATACAGGAAAACACCATGCGCGATCAATATGACCGCCGCCATGCGTATTTTCAACGCGTCGTCCATATTTTTTACCATGACGCGGAAAAAGGGCGCGCTGATATAAAAGAAAAGGATAACGAACGCCAGCCAGAAATGAGGCGTAAAATCGAACGCGTTGCCGGCAAACTCCCGGAATATGCTCAGCCAGTTCGAGGGCAGAAAGATCCCGGTTCCCCTGACAATAAAACACAGAAACACATAATACGCCGCCATAGGCAGCAGCACCCGCAGGACTCTCTTTTTATAAAAAACCGCCAGGGACTCCTCTTTCCCGTTCAGGATCAGCGCGCCGCTGAGCATGATAAACAATGGGTTGCAGACCATGCACAGCGCCGATACCATCCCATGCGCCTTTCGTCCCGGGCCAGGCGGAAGAGAATCGTAAAGCGCCTGCACCGAATGGAGCGCGATCACCAGAACCGTCGCCAGAACCCGCAGATAGTCCATATAAACCACACGTCCGGCTTTTCTCGTCTCACCGGCCAGAAGATACTTTACATAACTTCCGGATACCTTTTGGGCGGCCCGCACATGAAACGCCACGGCCATCGCCGCCACCGCCGCTATCGCCAGAAACCGTTTCCAGCCGAATACCAGACTGCCCCCGCTCAGGTTCCACAGCAGGCCAAAAAACAGATACAGGCAAACGCTCAGCGCCGCCCAGACGGCCGCGGGGCAGATCCATTTTTTCACATTTTCTCTCATCTTCCGTTCCGCCGCCGGTTACAGCCCATACGCTTCCGCCCGGCTCAGTGCCGACCCGATCACCTTGTCCATATCGTAATATTTATACTCCGCCAGGCGGCCGCCGAAGACCACCCGCGGCTCCTCCGCGGCCAGAGCCGCGTACTTCGCGTACAATTCCTGGTTGCGGGCGTCGTTGACCGGATAATAGGGTTCCATCCCCTCCTGCCAGGCGGCCGGATATTCGCGGGTGATGACGGTCTTCGGCTGCGTCCCAAACTCGAAATGTTTGTGCTCGATGACGCGGGTATAGGGCGTCTCCCGGTCGGTATAATTGACCACGGCCACCCCCTGATAATTCTCCGTATCCAGGATCTCCGACTCGAACCGCAGACTCCGGTACTCCAGTTTGCCAAAACGGTAATCATAGTAGGAATCAATGGTTCCGGTATAGACGACCGTATCTCCCATCGCGTCGTATTTCTCCCGGTTCTCCAGATAATCCGCGCCCAACTCCACGTCGCAGCCCGCAAACAGCTTGTCCACGATCACATTGTAGCCGCCGATGGGAATGCCCTGGTACAGGTCGTTGAAATAATTATTGTCGTACGTGTAGCGGACCGGAAGACGCTTAATGATAAAAGCGGGCAGGTCCCGGCAGTCGCGGCCCCACTGCTTCTCCGTGTAGCCTTTGACCAGCTTTTCATAAATATCCCGGCCCACCAGACGGATGGCCTGCTCCTCCAGGTTCTTCGGCTCCCCGGAAACGCTGCCCCGCTGCGCCTCGATGATTTCCCTGGCCTGCTGCGGCGTGGAAATGCCCCACATCTTGCTGAACGTGTTCATATTGAACGGCATGTTATACATCTCGCCTTTATAATTGGCCACCGGGCTGTTGGTATAACGGTTGAACTCAGCCAATGAGTTGACGAACTCCCACACACGGCGGTCGCTGGTATGGAAAATGTGCGCGCCGTATTTGTGGACGTGGATGCCCTCCACCTCCTCGCAGTAAATATTGCCGCCCATATGGCCGCGCTTTTCGATCACCAGGCAGGTCTTCCCCCGCTGCCTGGCCTTGTAAGCCCACACGCCAGCGAACAGTCCCGCCCCGACGATGACATAATCGTAATGCTTCATGGTTCCATCCCTCCTGATCGTTACTGCGCCGCACCATTGTTTCCTGCGGCCTTGCCCTTTTTATTTCCTGTACGCTGCCTTTTGTCTCATGCTGCTTCTTCCAAATCTTTTGAAATGCCTGTGCCGGCTCTTCATGGCCGCGACTTCCGGCGTCCGTCCCTGGTTCGGTTTCTCCGCTCCGCCCGTCACCGGATCACCAGTTCCACCGGACAGTGGTCGGAGCCCATGACCTCCGTATGGATCGCGGCGCTGGCCAGCCGGTCTTTCAGGCTCTCCGACACACAGAAATAATCGATGCGCCACCCTGCGTTTTTCTCCCTGGCCTTAAAACGATAGGACCACCAGGAATAGACGCCCGCCTGATCCGGATAAAAATAACGGTACGTATCGATAAAGCCCGCCTCCAGAAGCCGGGTGAATTTCTCCCGTTCCTGGTCCGTGAACCCGGCGTTATTGCGGTTGCTCTTTGGATTCTTCAGATCGATCTCCTGGTGGGCCACATTGAGGTCCCCGCAGAAGATCACCGGCTTTTTCTGTTCCAGTCCTTTTAGATAGTCCAAAAAAGCGTCCTCCCACTCCATCCGGTAAGGAAGCCGGGTCAGGCCGTCCTGGGAATTGGGCGTATAGCAGGTCACTACGTAATATTCCTCATACTCCGCCGTGATCACGCGGCCCTCATGATCGTGCTCCTCGACCCCGATGCCGTAACTCACGGACAGCGGCTCCTCTTTGGAAAAAAGCGCGGTCCCCGAATATCCTTTCTTCTCCGCGTAGTTCCAATATTGATGATACCCGTCCAGCGGCAGGTCGATCTGCCCCGCCTGCAGCTTGCTCTCCTGGATGCAGAATACATCCGCGTCCGCTTCTTTTACATAATCCAGGAATCCCTTGCCCACGCAGGCGCGCAGGCCGTTTACGTTCCATGAAATCAGCTTTTTCATGATCTGTTCTCCTCTCCCGGCCGGAACCATCATCTCCAGGCCAAACAACCGCCACCGGCGCGGCAGTTCCTTTCTTCATGCCACGGCAGGGATGTTTCTTTGCCGCACGGGCCGCATTTCGCATCTCATACCCGGCTGCGGGCCAGCCTTATCTTCGGCACATCCCTTATTCGGGCCTGAGACCAGCCTTATTTCCGGCCAGACTTTCCCATGCCGCGCAGCCATTGGCGCCCGCCGCAGAATCTTCCGTAAGTATATCATAAAGAAACACCGCCGTCACGATATTTTTCATAATTATATCCTTTCGCACGGTGATTTTATAAACTTGATTATATAAACGCCGCTTCCTCTCAAAATTTTCGCGCAGGGCGTTTCTCATAGTTTCAGGATTCCCTTGACAGTCAGAAAAATAAACGATATGCTTTATTCAGGGAAAATCTCATTTTTATCAGAAATTGTTTACAGAAAGGAATGATCGGTCATGAAGATCACAGTCATCGACGGACAAGGCGGACGAATCGGAAAAAGCGTCATCGAGCAGCTGAAAAAATCCCACCCGGAACAGGAGATCTACGCCATCGGAACCAACGGCATCGCGACCGCGGCCATGCTGAAAGCCGGAGCAGACCACGGAGCCACCGGGGAAAACCCCTGTATCGTCAATTCCAGGGATTCCGACATCATCATCGGCCCCATCGGCATCGTCCTCGCCGATTCTCTCCTGGGAGAAATCACGCCCGCCATCGCCGTAGCCGTCAGCTCCAGCCCCGCGTTCAAGATCCTGATCCCCGTCAACCGCTGCAATCACTATATCGCAGGCAGCCGGGAAGCCGGATTAGGCGAATACATCCGGGAAGTATGTGAAAAGGTCAGCTCCATGCTGTAAACGGCGCAGCCCGCACGGTCATACCACGAACGGCGTCAGTAAGTATCCCCATTCATGTTGTCTATGTATGCTACGTCCCGCCGCACACAACTATACCGCAAACGAAGTTCACAGACATACGCATTTGGAGGTCCATCTTCCGCCGCGCACCACGCACCACCATACCGCAAACGGCATCGGCACACATACCCGCCGCCGCAGAGCCGCGTCTATCATCACGCCCCCGCCACCTCGACGCTCTTCTCCCGGATCCCATACGTTTCAAAATACCGGTTCTCCATAGGGATCCACAACTCCTGAAACGTTTTCAGCATTTCCTCCCCGTTCCGCTCCCGGATCCGGCAGATCTGCTCCTCCCGCGGGATCCGGCAGAAAAACCGCAGGTCGTATGCGTCCCCGAAATACGGGTGCTGGCTGTAGGAACCCTCGACGATGTTCAGCCGGTTCCATGCGGTCTCCACAGCCGGTCCCAGTTCCAGCGTACCGCAATGGAACGGCCTGTACCGCAGCCCCGCCCGGTCCCTGACGTGATCCAGGACCTCCTCCCGGAACCGCTCGTAGTCCACGTTCCCGCCCGGCTGGGCATAGCGTTCTTCCGTTCTCTGGAAACCCTGCAAAAAATAGTCGTCCATCTGAAACAGGCGGCAGTCGTAGATCTCCCGCAGGACCCGAGCCATCGTGCTTTTGCCGCTGCCGCTCATGCCGTCGATCGCGACCACGAACGTCCCGCCGTTCGCTTTCCCCTCCGCCAGCATCCGATCGATCCGCACAAACGCATCCAGGTACCTGGCATAGCAGTCCGCCGCCACCCGGTAGGCTGGACGGTAATTCTGGCGGTAGACCTCGCTGTGACTCACGGCAGGATAGCCCTGCGCCCTGTAATCCTCCAGGTACCGGTCCAGTTCTTCCAGAGAAAACGGCATCTCTCCGCGCGCACAGCACTGCCTCAGTATCTCCAGCTTTTTCTCAAACGACTCGATGGTTCCCGTCTTTCGCTCCGCCGTCAGGACAAACATCCGCTTCAGCGTCTCGCAGGAAAGGCCCTCGTCCAACGCCCGCAGATCGATACGGCAAAGACCGCCTCCGATTCTCTCGAAAGACGGTCCGTCCGCACAGCGAACCTGCGGCTGCCATTCGCCACGCAGCCGTTCCAGACTCCTGGCCGGATCCGCGATCATATGGCCGCCGCCAAATTCGCTCTGATACAGAAGCTTCACCGCATCCTGCGCCTGCATAAGCGGATAGCGCTTCCCATGTTCCAGCAAGATTTCTCTCATCCGTTACCTCATTACTTTCGCTTTCCGCAATGCCATCACGATCACGGGGATCAGCGCAATGTGCAGGATAATAGCCGGCACCGCGTTCAGAAACGCCCCCGCCAGAAACGCCTGGAACGTAAACGTATTGCCCATGACCCCGTAGAGGACCAGGCTGACCAGCCCCCAAACGACACGTCCCACCAGCATCGCCACGATCAGGCTCACGTAAATGGAGACCGTGGTTTTTGGGAGCTTCGCGTATAACAGACCGCTCACCGCGCCATAGGTTGCCATCTCAAACGCCATGCCAACAGCCGTAGGCAGCATGGGCGGCATACCGAAGATCATGCTCCGCAGAACCGGCGCGACCAGCCCGACGATCAGCCCCCATTGCCAGCCGCATACAAAGCCGCAGAGCAGCACCGGGATGTGCATGGGACTGATCTTGCTGCCAATGGCCGGGATCTGGCCGGTCAAAAAGGGCAGAACCATACACAGGGCCAGGAAAAACGCCGCTACCACCATATTCACGGTGGACGCCATTCCATTTACTGATTTACTAACAGATACTTTCGCAGTTCTTTCCATAAATTCATCTTCTCCTATCTGAAAATTTTCCGCCGGGCTTTTCCTCGCCCGCGCGCAGCCGCCGTACAGAATGGCTCAAAAGCCTTCTCGTACAACAAAAAAATACCAGAAACAAGCACATCCCTTGGGGATGCAGCTACCTTCCTGGCAACTTAAAAATACTTTATTTTGTCTCTGAAAAACCACTACGTCCGGTTCATCCGGCGCTCTGCCGGCTTCTGCCGGCATCTGATAAAACAATTATACGTTTCTTTCCTGCCTGTGTCAACTCTTTTTTAGTCAATCTTCCATGAAGTCAAAATAATTCCGGGATCTGTCCAAAATGTAAAATCATTATTTATAAGCCAGTCAAAATAAAACACCCGTCTCCGATACGGCTGATGACACGTTCCAGCCCCCGAAATCGGGCGTTTGGTCTTGTATTTTAGATTTCTGATTGCCGCCGGACCGCGTCCCAGAACATTTTCACCCAGCTCACAAAACGCGCAGCCGCCGGACCGCCTCCATACAGACCGGAACCGAAAACATCTCGCCCGTCGCGCAGATCTTATCCGCGATGCAGATGATCGCGCTCTCCCGGTACCGCGGCGGCCGGAGATTCAGCGGAAACATATGAGTCCGGATCATGTCTTTTTCGATATCGCCCAACGCAAAGTCCCGCGAGGCATTGTCAAGGGCGGTCTGCGCGTGATGGAACCCGTGGAGCCGGTGGCTTTTATCCGGCACATGCCAGTCATAGAGAAAATAATCATGCAGCAGCGCACCGCGGACCAGCGCCCGCAGATCCACGCGGATACGCAGATAGCCCACGATCATCAGGCAGACGCAGGCCACCAGCACCGAATGTTCAAACACGCTGATCTGCCCGTGCTGCATATATAATTTCTCCGACTGCATATTGGCGGAAAAAAGGATATCCCCTCCGTACCGCAGGATCACCGCCTCGCAGGCCGCCAGTCTTTTCATACAAACACCTCTTTATCCGCTCTACGGAACCCATTCCCCGGAACCGTTCACCCAGCAGTGATCCGGCGTATACGCATTGGCATACATCGCTCCGCTGGCTGGGTCCAGATAATACCATTTGCCGCTCAGTTCCAGCCAGCCTGTAACCATCGCTCCACTGATCGGAGCCAGATAGTACCACTGTCCGTCAGAGGCGCTCTGATACCAGCCCTCGCTCATCACGCCGGTCGTCTCGTCCAGATGATACCAGACGCCGCCGATCTGCTGCCATCCAAGCTCCAAACTGCCGTCCGCCCCGTAATAATACCATTTGCCGCCTGCAGACTTCCACTGTCCGCCCGCCGCGGGCGCATCCGCAGACTCCAGCGTATGAATCTCCGTCCCCTCCAGGGTAAAGCAGTAAATCGTACCGTCCTCGACCACGACCCCCAGCATCGCGGCCGGGATCCCCCGGTAAGACTGTGTCAGCTCTTCCGTCGAATCGCCATAATGCAACCGTTTGGGCATCCTCGCCCGCGCCACACAGTCATAGCCGTATTCCGTTTCCAGAAACGGTAAACAATAGACACCGCCGGACGGCGTTAGCGCTTCCACCTCCGTGCCGGGCTTCACGGTAACAAGTACCACTTCCATGGGAACCAGATCCGGCGCAGGCTCCTCCAGCTTCATATCATCCTCATCATCCCATTCTTCTATTCCAACAATTTCGCGCATGGATACATTGATCGTAACCTGTTCTGCCCTGGCGGCCTCAAATCTCAGATAGCAGCCATAATTATCCGGCCCATTCATTCCTCCCAGCTCTGAGTACTGGTTAAAATTCTCCAGCACAAATTCTCCGTAGCCATCGTCTGCCGCCATTGCCGGAACCGCAGAGAGCGCGCACATAGCCAATGCCAGAACAAAAGATAAAAGCGGTCTTCTCATATCACATTTCTCCTCATATTATAAAGTGGTAGTGTTTATAGACCCTCTCCAAAGTCTGTATGTTATACATCTTTTTTTATCTTAACACACCGCCAACCGGTCTTCAACCATTTTTAACAGAGTTTTCCCTCTTTTCCCCCCGCATTTTCCGTTTTATGCTGTTGGTCAAGCCGGAACTTGAACAGGCTTTCGATCATGAGGAAAGACCGCAGCGCCTGTTATGAAGCGCCGGTTTCACATTCTTTTTTCTAAAAGTCGATATACCATAGTTCCAACTGCCCATTGGAATACAAAAAGTAAAAATATCATTCTTTTCCGCATCGCGTACACCTCTCCTCTTTCTCTTTCTTCTCCCTCCATCTTAACATATCAGACACCCAGCCTTTCTTCATGGCGGCTCTTCGCCGACGGACTGCGTCTCAGCGTATCTTTGCCAGCGCGGCATTGGTATACGCCTCATCGCCGGTAACCTCTCCGATGCGCCTTAGCTTCTCTGGGAACCGGATCTCCTGGTCCTCCTCGCTCAGTTCGATCTCCACAATGGCCTTATCATTCCAGAAAGGGAACACGTCGATCTCGAAGTACTGGTTTTCATATGTCAGGCAGTAGCGGGTCTTGCGGATCTGACGGCGGGAGGTATCCGCCTCCATCAGCAGCCGAAGGTATTCGCTCTGGCTGAGCCGGCGCTCCACCTCGACCCGCTTCAGGCCGCTGATCCGGCGTTTCGTCGTCTGGTAATACACATAGCTTCCGTCGATCCCCCGCTGGCGCACCCGGCGCTCCTCGCCCTCCGGTGCTTTGAGATAGGTCTGGATGATCTCAATCCGCTGACAGTTGGGCATACTCTCCAGCCATTTGACATCCGAGTACTCGATAAGGAATTTCCGCTCGATCTCCAAGGGCTCCGGTTCGCCCAAAAAGGCGGCGATCTCCCCAATGAGCCGTCTCATCTTCGATTCAAAATCGCTACTGTTGTTAATGACCCGCAGATGGGGATGTCCCGTCCAGGCGGCGATGAGCTTATCATCCAGAGCAACGGCCTGCTCCGGCGTCTCCGTCCGGGCCGCATTGTTGGCCGTGGTGTAAAACTGCTCCGCGCCTTTCGCCGCTGTCACCAGATGGAATACCGCATCATAATTGTCCCGCAGCTCTACTTCTGTCGATCCCAATGCACGGAGTACGCAGGCAAACTCCATATCTGTCATGTACGCTTTATTATCCAATGCGCCCCTGTCGCACACAATCAGCACCTTATCGGCGTTCATCGTACCGGCTGCTCTTTCAAATACTTTTTCTTTCTCAAGCTGGAGCGTGAACTGGCATATCTGATACTCCTCATTCGAGCCGCAGGTCCAGGGCGCCACACCGCCGGTTATGAGCTCCGTCGCCGTCTCCGGAACAAAGAGTACCGCATACCCTTTCTCGGAAAAGGCATTCTGTATCCAGCTCATAGCCGTGGACTTGCCGGCGCATGGCCCGCCGGTAATGACGATCTTCGTAATCTTCATGCTCTTTCTCTCCTCCCGTATCTGCATCAGTTGATCGATCGGCTGTCCAAACAGAACCGCCAGATATGATCTCCGAACTTAAAATCGTTCATACAACTGCTCTCCTGCACTGTTATTATACCACCCGCAGAAATGACAGACAAGCCGCTCTTTGTCGAATAGAGGTAGAACTTTTCCTCTTTGCAGATATAAAATTATCCCGCCCAGCCGCGCGGCCTATCCTATTTTCCTTTCAATTCCCCATACGTCCCCACGATCAGCCAGACGGCAATCACAAATGTCAGCGCGTCGGAAAGCGGCATCGAATACAGCACGCCGTCAAGCCCGAAAAAGACCGGCAGCAGGAGTGCGAACCCGACGCCGAAGACGATCTCCCGGATCATGGACAGCGCCGTGGAGGCCGCCGCCTTACCCATCGCCTGCAGGAAGATAAAACAGGCCTTATTGACGCAGGCAAAGATCACCATGCACAGATACACGCGGAACGCTCTGACCGCAAAATCCGTATAATAAACGCTTTCGTTCGCCGCGCCGAAGATACGGATCAGCTGCCGCGGGAGCATT
>CANQYH010000023.1 GCA_947628025.1 uncultured Lachnospiraceae bacterium
CTCGATGGTTATAGTATTGCATCCTCCGGCGGCCGGAGGATGCTATACTATAACCATCGAGGGGCCCTGAGAATGATCAAGAGCAAAGGATGGTTATGAATATGGAAATGAATCTGGAGATGGGTAAGATCATCCGGACGCTGCGGATGAGCAAGCGCGTCCATCAGGAAGATGTGGCTCGTTATTTGGGAGTTTCTGCCCAGGCGGTTTCCAAGTGGGAGACCTGCGCCGCTCTGCCGGATATCACACTGTTACCGGCGATCGCGGTGTATTTCGGAGTGTCGATCGACGAGCTGTTCCAGCTGTCGGACGAGAGCCGGTTTGAGCGGATCGAGAACATGATGGTGCGGGAGTCCAGGATCGCGCCGGAGACGTTCCACCAGGCAGTGGGATTTTTGAAAGACGTCCTGGTGGAACAGCCGGACAATGTACGTGCCTGCACCGATCTGGCGGACCTTTACAATCACCGGGCCGCGGGCGACCGCCGTCTGGCGGCGGAATACGCCAGGCGCGCGATTGAGATGGCCCCGGAGGAAAAACCGGGATGGGTCGCGTATCAGGAGGCCAGCGGTGCGGTCTGCGGCGACGAGTGGTACGACAATCATTTCGAAGCGATCGAGTATTTTAAGGAGTTTTTGAGGAAGAATCCGGGAAATTTTCCGGGGCTGTATGCGATCATTGAGAATCTTCTGGCGGACAAGCGCTATGACGAGGCTGTGCCTTATATCCGGGATCTGCAGAAGATCAAGGACGATTATCAGGCCGTCGTTTACCTGGGCGACGTGGCGATGGGGCGCGGAGAGCGGGAGGAAGCGCTGCGGCTGTGGGATCAGGCTGTGGAGAAAAGTCCGGACAAATGGCAGGTTTATTGCGACAGAGCAGACCGCCTGAAGAAGCTGGGAAAAGTGCGGGAAGCCATGGCGGATTACGAACATTGCTTCGAGATGCAGCCGAAGCCCCGCCTGACGGACGGCCTGTATTCTCTGGCTCAGATGCATGAACTGCTCGGAGAATATGACGCCGCCATCGACGATTACCGGCGTATTCTGAAATGCACCGAGGAGGATTACGGCGAGGTGTATGAGCCGGTGAGAGAGGAGATCGAGGGGAAGATCCGAAAGCTGCGGGAGCGGAAAGGGCAGACCGCCGGCGATTGAGAAGCCGGACGCCGTGCCGGAAAATACGCTAAAGTAAAAGGGGAAAAGGGAGCAGATACGCCTGCCGGGACGCGAGAGGTCCGCGGCAGGCGTATTTGTATACCCGCTTGCTATTCTGCCGATAAGGTGATCGTAACGTCGCCGTTTCCGAGCAGGTCCGCTAGTTCGCCGGCGGTTTTGTCTGTGATATGCCCGAGTCTGGTGTACGCCCAGTCGTTGGAACCGTAAAATACCACGATCTGATTGCCGGCATACAGCACGATGTCGCCGGCCTGGGTCGTGGTCTGCACATCGTCCCGCGGCAGGCCGGTTCCGAGGGAGCCTACCTGCTCGAAGCCGCCGTACATGGACATCTGTACGATGAGCGGTCCCTCCTTTACAAGTTCCGCAATGGCGTCCACCGACTCGTTATCTTCCCATTCCACTGAAACGGCGGTATCTCCAATCTTCATCTGAAGACCGGATCCCAGCGGACTTTTCGTGCTTATTGCATCGTGATTCATGTCGTCTGCCCTCTTTTCTGTATTTTCTGATGTTTGATGTTCGGATGGTTTGGTCTCATCCGCCGCCTAACAGTTTTCTTACGCAATTATAAGTGATCTCATAAATGGACATAAATACGTAATTGACGCCGGCTTCTTCCATCGCCGTCCGCTGCTTTTCGGTAACGAAAGTGTAGGGATAAATGCCGAACATGAACGGGAAAAACGTGTAAATAAAATCCTGCTTTTGTTCGATGGACATATCCGGAAAATATTGATGGAGACAGGCTATGACCGTGCGGATGGATTCGCCGTAAGCGACCTTAAAATCTCTCAAATGCTCCGGACGGCTGCCGGTTTCCATGTCATAATGGTTCATGGACATGATCTTTAGAAGCTGGGCGCGTTCTTCCAGGGAATGCGCCAGCATACCGGCAAATTCGTCCTTGGTCATCGTATCGACCTGCGCCATCGTCTGTTTCAAGGATGCGCTCCACAGCTTGTACTCTCGTTTCAGCAGAGCCAAAAAGATTTCCTCTTTCGTCTGAAAATAATTGTAAATGGATGTGCGTGTGAAGCTGGTTGCGTTCCCGATCTCCTTGATGGTGATCTCCTTAAAGCTCATCGTCTGGTAGAGCTTTTCACAGGCGTTGATAATTTCCTCTTTGCGGGCCTCTGTCAGTTCCGGCGATCCTTTTGGCATTTTGCGCCCTCCTTATTTTCCGGCGTTTTCGAAAGACGATCTGTTCTGACATAATGTCAACATAATCAGCATAGCACAATTCTGACACTGCGTCAATATGGTATGAAAAATTTTTTCCGTACCAATATGAGAGCGTTGGAATTTAGCATCTGTGAAAACGGTTTTCGTTTTTAAGAAAAATTCACTGTGTTTTGGAGCTTGTTTTTTATCCGGAATTCGCGCGCCGGGTGCGCTGTGCGGCGGCGGAAAACGCTTGAAGTCCGCGGGAGAATATGCTAAAGTAAAACAACGGACTTAGCTTATTTTCGTTTTCCACTGCGTTTTGCTCCTGCTGGCAGGACGGCAGATCGGGCGGGAAGCGCGCCGGAAAAATGCGGATCGGGGACATATGCGATGAAAAAAGTGAAGATTACGGTTATGCGGATGGCCCGTTATGAGGACCTGATGGAGAAATACGAGAATCCCATAGAACACGCCTGCGATCTGCGCGAGGGGCAGGTATGGATCGCCAACGGCTGGCGGCGGCCGGAGGGCCTGTGCGAGAGCGCCTGGGAGACGATGTCGGCGTTTGTGCTGACGCTGGCCTGTGGCGGCGAGGATATCTACGACGGCTGGATGAAAAATAAAAAGTCCGCGATGATCTCCTGCAACGATGGTTTCCGGCCGGTCAGTTTCCTTT
Source organism: uncultured Lachnospiraceae bacterium (assembly GCA_947628025.1). Taxonomy (GTDB): domain Bacteria; phylum Bacillota; class Clostridia; order Lachnospirales; family Lachnospiraceae; genus UBA3402. The sequence continues at coordinate 3,022 of CANQYH010000023.1, forward strand.
TGGAAGCCATGGATGCGGAAGCGGAGTGAGGTGTTGGATCATTCGGAGCAGTACGGCACGGTGGCAGGAGATCGGGCCGACCGGCCGGTGTTGTTTCGGAATTGCGGCGGGAGATTCATTTAAACCGGCGGCGGGGGGGACTGTATATGGAAAAATGGCTGATCATTGCGGGAATCATTCTGGCAGCGGCGCTGGCTCTGAGGGCGCTTTGGCGGCGCGTTGCGAACAGTACGGAAATGGCGGTGCTGCGTTATTTTGCCAGAGCTGCGAAAAACGGAGACATTAACGACCGTTTGTCCGAAACCCCGAAATCTCTTTCTTCCATGGATAAGATTTTTCTGCCGCAGATTTTGCAGGACTTCCCGGAGTTTAACTGGAATGAATTTAAGGCGGTCATCTCGGCCAGCATCTGCAATATGCTGCGGGCCATTGACGCCCGGGATATCGGGCTCATGGGGACGGATCCGGTGCAGAGCCCGAGGCTGCGGGAGGCGGTGGGCCATGTCCTGGCGGGCACGCAAATCCCATTTTACAGAGATGTAAAGGTGCATGACACGGTCATCAAACGGTATTTCAAAAAAGAGGGGACCTGTTATATCATCTGTGAATCGGCGGTCGAGTACTACGGCTATGTGGAAGAAAACGGCAGGGTCGTGAGAGGTTATAAAGACCGCAAGCGCCAGGAGGTTTACGAAACGGAACTGGTTTATATACAGGACGCGGAACGGGCGCCGGGCAGCGGGGGCGGCAGCGTAGGCGTCGTCTGCCCCAACTGCGGCGCGCCGGTTACCAATCTGGGCGCGAAGCGCTGCGAGTACTGCGGCTCCGCCGTCGAGCCGCTGAATCTCCGGGCCTGGAAGATCCAGTCGATCCGCGGCGGTTTTTAAACTTGTTCGAACGATCCCGAGTGAATTGCCGGAGAGCCTGTCCGGTAAACAGAGCGGCTTATGCTGTTTCGCGGATCGCGCGTTATGAATATGCGGGCAGATGCGAAAAGGCCGGAGCACCCGCAGATGCTCCGGTCTCATAGAGAGAAAACGTTTCTTCTGATCAAAAGTTCTTATCGTTTGATGTCGTAATTCATGTCCATCAGGTGCCGGATCGCGTCCGCGTCGTCGGTGATATTGGCGTCGCCGCGGATGGTGTGTTTGATGACGCTGCTGGCTACGGCGAAATTGATCATGTCCATGGGCTTGAAATGGTGGATCATGGCGTAGATCAGGCCGCTGGCGAAAGCGTCGCCGCCGCCGACCCGGTCGAGGATATTGAACGTGAACATCTTGCTTTCAAATGTGTGCCCCTGGTACCACATGAACGCTTTGAGGCTGTTCTCGCTGCCGCTGTGGGCGTAGCGGACGTGGCGGGCGATACATTTCAGGTTCGGGTAACGCTCGACGAAAGTCTGGAACACGTCGTCCTGCTGTTCATAGCTGGGGCGGAACGGCACATCGTCTTTTACGTCGCCCTTGCTGTGGTCGTTCTCATCTTTCCACAGATGGTAGGGCTCGATGCCCATCAGCACGTCTACGTAGGGCAGACATTCGGTACAAAAATCCCTGGCTTCCTCCCAGCTCCAGAGCGTGCTGCGGAAATTGCCGTCAAAGCTGACGGTCAAGCCGTGCTGCTTGGCGGTCTTCAGGCAGTCCATGATCAGGCTGCGGCAGTTGGGAGCCAGGGCCGGGGTGATGCCGCTCAGATGCAGCCAGGTAAATTCTTTCAAAAGACTGTCCAGGTCGACCTGGCTGAAATCGAATTCGGTGATGGCGCTGTTTTTGCGGTCGTAAATGACCTTGCTGGAGCGGATGCCGAAGCCGGTTTCCAGGTAATACGTTCCCAGCCGGTGGGTCGGCGTCTGTTCCGGCGTGCTCAGGATCACCGGAGAGCAGTGGACGTCGTTGCTGCGGAGCATACGCACGGCGCTTTTGCCCAGGCTGTTGTTGGGAACGACCGTGAAGAATGTGCTGTCCACACCCAGATTCGCCAGGGCCAGGGCGATGTTGGCCTCGCTTCCCCCGTAGCTGGCCTCGAAATTGGTGGCCATGCGGATCTTTTCGTAATTAGGCGGGGTCAGACGGAGCATGATCTCACCGATCGTGATAAATCTGGCAGAAGTATCGTCCTGCTGTGTCAATGGATTGAAATGCTGCATAGTACCTCCTCCTACAGATTAAATTTTTTTCGAACTGTCGGCCGGCGCGGCGCTGTCCCGGTTCCGGTCCGGCGCTGTCATAAATCCCGGATGTCACTGTATTCTTTAATCCTTGTCCCCCATAAAATCTGCCCCAGAACATCCGGACTGTATCCGGGTATTCCGGATATGGTTCCTTTTTCCATTATACTTCATCCGGCCGCCGCCGTGCAATAGTTTTTTGGTTATATTCATGGTGTTTAATGGTTTAAAGTTTTTATTTACTGAATCTAAAAGATGTGGTATACTACTTTCGTTGGGGCGGCGCTCAGATTCATTTTGTGCGGGGGACGTTCACGGCAGGACCGTATACCAAAGGGGAGAATAACGATGACCAGAAATATTCCAAGGGAACGTAAGATCGCGATGTATGAAGCGATCCTTCAGCTAAAGGATTTGGATGAATGCTGCAATTTTTTTGAGGATATCTGCGCAATGACGGAGCTGCGGGCCATGGAACAGCGGTTCGAGGTGGCGCGGATGCTGCGGGACGATAAGGTCTATACGGAGATCAAGCAGGAGACGAACGCCAGTTCCGCGACGATCAGCCGTGTGAACCGGATGCTGAATTACGGCACCGGCTGTCTGGGGCAGGTGCTGGACCGGATGTCGGCGGAGCGCGGGGAAGACGCGTAGAGAGAAATGCGGAAAAGACGGCGCGTGGACGGCCGCAAAAAGGCTGGGAGATCGTGAAGAAAACCGTACCATTATTACATATTAAGAAAGGATTTTTCGTATGAAAGAACTGATGTTAGGCAATAAGGCTCTGGCCCGCGGATTATATGAGGCCGGGTGCAGCGTGGTGTCCAGCTATCCGGGGACGCCCAGCACGGAGGTGACGGAGGAAGCGGTCAAATACGACGAGATCTACTGCGAATGGGCCCCCAACGAGAAAGTGGCCCTGGAGGTGGCGTTCGGCGCGTCGCTGGCCGGGAAGCGCAGCTTCTGCGGCATGAAGCACGTGGGACTGAACGTGGCGGCGGACCCATTGTTTACCTGTTCCTATACGGGCGTCAACGCCGGTCTGGTGATCTGCGTGGCCGACGACGCGGGGATGCACTCGTCGCAGAACGAGCAGGATTCCCGCCATCATGCGATTGCGTCCAAGATCCCGATGCTGGAGCCGGCAGATTCATCGGAGGCGCTGGAGTTTGCGAAAGCGGCTTATGAACTGTCGGAAGAATTTGACACGCCGGTTCTGATGAAGATGTGTACGCGCATCGCCCATTCCCAGAGCGTGGTGGAGACCGGCGAGCGTGTGATGCCGGCGGAGCGGCCTTATGTGAAAAATATTGCAAAATACGTGATGATGCCTGGCAATGCGATCCGCCGCCATCCGGTCGTGGAGGAGCGGACGCGGAAGCTGACCGAATATGCGGAAAACTGTATGTTTAACCGGGTGGAGATGGGGGACACGGCCATCGGTATCATCACTTCGTCCACCAGCTACCAGTACGCGAAAGAAGTTTTCGGGGAGAATGCCAGTATCCTGAAGCTGGGCATGGTGAATCCGCTGCCGGTGAAGCTGATCCTGGATTTCGCGGCAAAGGTGGAGAAGCTGGTCGTGATCGAGGAACTGGACCCGATCATTGAGAATCATTGCCGCCAGCTGGGACTGACGGTTACGGGCAAGGATGCGCTGCCGGTCTGCGGAGAATTTTCCCAGAACTTGATCGCGGAGAAGCTGGGCGTTCCGGTACCCGCGTACCATACGCTGGGAGAGACGCTGCCGGGGAGGCCGCCGGTCATGTGCGCCGGGTGCCCGCACCGGGGACTGTTCTACACGTTAGCGAAGAATAAATGTACGGTCCTGGGCGATATCGGCTGCTACACGCTGGGGGCGGTAGCGCCGCTGTCTGCGATGGAGATGACGCTCTGCATGGGCGCTTCCGTCAGCGCGATCCACGGATTCAATAAGGCCCTGGGCGCGGAGAGCGAGGGGAAGACCGTGGCGGTGATCGGCGATTCCACGTTTATGCACTCCGGCATGACGGGCCTGGCGAATATCGCTTACAACCAGAGCAATTCCACCGTGATCATCCTGGACAATTCCATCACGGGCATGACCGGGCACCAGCAGAATCCGACCACCGGCTACAATATCAAGGGCGACCCGGCGGGCAAGATCGATCTGGAGAGCCTGTGCCGCGCCATGGGCTTTAACCGCGTTGTGGTGGTCGATCCCTACGATCTGGCGGCCTGCGACAAGGCGGTGAAGGAAGAGCTGGCGGCCGCGGAGCCGTCGGTGATCATCAGCCGCAGGCCCTGCGCGCTCCTGAAATATGTGAAGCACAACCCGCCTTACCATGTGGACGCGGAAAAATGTGTCGGCTGCAAGTCCTGTATGCGCCTGGGCTGCCCGGCGATCAGCATCAAGGACAAAAAGGCCGTGATCGACAATACTCAGTGCGTGGGATGCGGCGTCTGCGCGCAGCTTTGCAAGTTTGACGCGCTGCAGGCGTGAGACGGCCGGAAGATACAGAAACCTGGAGGTACATATAAATGACGAAGAATATTATGATTGTCGGCGTGGGCGGCCAGGGTTCCCTCCTCGCCAGCAAATTGTTGGGCCATCTGCTCCTGACAGAGGGCTATGATGTGAAAGTGTCCGAGGTACACGGCATGAGCCAGCGGGGCGGCAGCGTGGTGACGTACGTCCGCTTCGGCGACAAGGTCTATTCCCCGGTGATCGATAAGGGCCAGGCGGATTTCATCGTTTCGTTTGAGAAGCTGGAAGCGGCCCGCTATGTGGAATATCTGAAAGTGGGCGGCCGCATCGTGGTCAATACCCAGCAGATCGATCCGATGCCGGTGATCACGGGCGCGGCAGCTTATCCGGAAAACTTGATCGAAAAAATGGAGGCGGCCGGCGCGGCGGTGGACGCCATGGACTGCCTGACGCTGGCGGAGCAGGCCGGTTCGTCCAAAGCGGTGAACATCGTGCTCATGGGGCGCCTGTCCCGGTATTTCGATATCCCTGAGGAGAAATGGCAGCAGGCTATCCGCGAGTGCGTTCCGCCGAAGTTCGTGGAGCTGAATCTGAAAGCCTTTGCGCTGGGGCGCGGGGAATGAGAGAACGGAACAGGAGAGTTAAGCCATGCCGGTTGGAGTGATCTGCAACAGCCTCGCTATCTTTTTCGGCGGCATTTTTGGGGTTCTGGCTGAGAAAAAACTGAGCAGCGAGCTGAAAGTGAAACTGAATATGGTGTTCGGCTGCTGCGCGATGGGCATGGGGATCAGTTCGATCGCGCTGATGACGTACATGCCCGCAGTGATTTTTGCGATACTGTTCGGTACGATCCTCGGAATATGCGTGCATCTGGACGGGTGGATCCGGAAAGGTGCGTCGCTGATGCAGAAAGCGGTGTCCGGAATCGTGAAAGGGCCGGAGAATGGGATGGATCCGCAGGATTATATGAATACGCTGATCACGCTGACGGTCATGTTCTGCGCCAGCGGAACCGGGATCTACGGCTCGATCGTGTCCGGCATGACCGGGGACCATTCGATCCTGATCTCTAAATCGATCCTGGATTTTTTCACGGCAGCCATTTTCGCCTGCAATCTGGGCCTGGTGGTTTCGATGATCACGATCCCTCAGTTTGTGATCTGCGCGATCCTGTTTGCGTTCGCGAAAGTGATCTTCCCGCTGACGACGCCGGAGATGGTCAATGATTTCAAGGCCTGCGGCGGCTTCATCCTGGTGGTGACCGGCTTCCGGATCGTGAAACTGAAAGATTTTCCGGTCGCGGATATGATCCCCGCTATGGCGCTGGTGATGCCGGCGAGCTGGGCCTGGTGCAACTGGGTGCTGCCGCTTTTGTGAGGGTGCAGGGCGAGCTGAAAAAGATTGACAAAACCTCTTGGGGGGGTAGAATAGACCCATCAAAAATGCGAAGCAAGTTCTTCGAAGAAAGGATGGGAATTATGAGGAAAAAACGGACGATGGCGGCGTTGATGGTGATCGCAGTGCTGGCAGCAGACATGCCGGCGTTTGCGGGGCAGTGGCGCGGTGGCAGCGGTACCGGCTGGTGGTGGGAGAATGACGACGGCAGCTGGCCGAGCAGCAGATGGGAGTGGCTGGACGGCAACGAAGACGGTGTGGAGGAGAGCTACTATTTTGGTGCGGACGGATATCTGCTGACGGACACGACGACGCCGGACGGCTATACGGTAAATGCGGACGGCGCGTGGGTGGAAAACGGCGTAGTGCAGACGCGGGCTGCGGCACCGGAGGAAATGGTTGCGGTGTGCGTAAAAGAGACCACATATAATGCAGACGGCAGTATTTCCAAGCAGGTAGAATACGATACGTCCGGCAACCTGTTAAAAAGTACTGAGTATAATGAGGATAGTGGTATCTACGAGCAGTACGGATGGCGTTATGAATATGAATACGATGCGTCCGGCAATCTGATGGAAATAACGGCATATGATCTGGAGGACGGAAGTGTTGATTATTGCGAGAAATATGATGCATCCGGCAACCTGATTGTAGATCGTCCTTGGGAAGAAACTGAAAATGGTACGTGGAGAGAAATAGAATATAACGCGGCAGGAAAGGAGACGAATGTAACCTGGCATGACAGGGACGACAGCATTGGCTCTCGGTATGTGTATGAGTATGATGCGGCAGGGAATTTGACGGAAGAAATCCAGTATTATGCGGACAACGTTAATGGACGGATCGTGTATGAATATGACGCATCTGGCAATCTGATAAAAGATACCCGTTATGATCCGGATGGCAGAGTTACTGGGTGGTACAAGTATGACGCATCTGGCAATCGGACGGAAGAAGTTTTGTATAAATGGGACGGCAGTCTTTCCTACAGATATATATATGAATATGACGGAAATAGGGTGAAAAAAGTTAAGTCAGTTGACGGGATTAATGGTTGGGTTGAGTATGAGTATGATGCAGCCGGTAATTTGATGAAAGAGACCAATTATAATCCGGATGGCAGCGTTTATTGGCACTACGAATATGATGCGTTTGGGAATCTGACGAAAAGCGTCTGGTGTGAATACGACGGCAGCGATCGGTTGTATCATGAGAATGAATATGAATATGACGCATTCGGCAATCTGACGAAAAAAATTCAGTGGAATACAGATGGCAGTATTGGGTATTGGTATGAATATGAATATGACGCATTCGGCAATTTGACGAAAGAAATTCGGCGGAATACAGATGGCAGTATCATGTATTGTTCTCAGTACAAGAATGAATATGATGCGTCTGGCAACCAAACGCAAAAAATCTGGTATAATACAGATGGCAGCGTTAATTATTGGTATAAATATGAATATGACGCAGCTGGCAACCTGATAAAAAGAATTACTTATGAAGCGGGTGGCAGCATTTCCGGCTGGATCGAATACGAGTACGCCATTGTTCCCGTGGCCAGCCAGAAGAAACGCGTCTGGAAGTCTTAATTATAGTCGGGTATAAGAAAGCAGAGGATAATTATGAGTCCATAGCGGTGATGGCGGGGGGATTGAAGACGCGAACCTCCCCGTCTCCGCGGCTCAACGGCCATTTAAAGTGAAAGATTTCCGCAGACCGTCCGCTGTGCAGAATTATGAAAAAGATTTATGGATAGAAAAGGACGGGGCTGTCGGAAAATGATCAGCTCTAGGACAGGGAGATATGGGAACCAATTGGCTCTCATATCTCCTAAAATTTTAGAAAAAAAGAAAAAGATTGTCCAAAAACCACCTTTTTCTCCGTTCCATGTTATAATGAAACGGTGCTAACCAATGATTATTATAACGACTTTTTTGATCTTGGTCAACAGAAAATTAATTTCAGTTTCTTCGAAAAGAAAGGCTGATCACACTGAGAGCGCTTTTCATTGACGGTATAAAAATAGAAGCGAATGCCAACCGGTATACCTTTGTCTGGCGAGGGAGCATAAACTACTACCTTGCCGGTCTGCTGGATACCGTAGACGCCCTTTACACAAGAGACAGCACGCTCCTGGAAGAGAACGGATACGGTGCGAAATATGACCTCGGAAATGCCCGGATGATTGTCATAGAGGGGATGGAAAAGGTGAGGCGCGTCATCCGGGAAAACCGGGAACGGAAACTGACAAAACATAAGAAGCTGTCCAATAACACGGTCATAGAGATCGACAACGGTTCTCCGCTTGAGATCCTGAAGCTGCAGAAGAACCTGCAGCGGATTGCAGAGGGGGAAAGAATCACGTTCAGGTACGGGAAAGTATGATGATTTGCTTGACAAAAGAAAGAAAGGGGCATATTATGTAGGTATCAAATGATACTTAACGGAGGCTTATATTTGATTGATGAAATAAAAGCACGCATTGAAAGTGAATTAGAGGTTAAAACATATATACAAAAATTGAAGTTTGCACTTAACAATGGGGCAAGAATAGATTTTCAGGTCAAAAGGCTGGTTGATGAAAACAGGAATGAAAAATATACGAATCAATATACAGTTAATACGTTATTTCCTGATAAAAATCCGGTAGACGCTTTAAAAAGAGAATTGCTGACACTGTCTGTGGAAGATTATATGCGGACAGTGAAAGATCTACGTTTTCCAAAGAGAAGCGAGATGAGAGAATTCGGAAAGGTTTATAATGGAAAAGATGACGTGTATATTAAAATAAGAGTAGAACTTTTGGGAGCGTATGGTAATACGACAATCTTTATCATGTCTTTTCATTTTGCGGAAAGGGCATTTTCTCCGGAGTTATTTCCCTATAGAAAGAATTAGGAGGTGTTTTCATGGATATGAAAGTTATAAAAAGCGAAAGATGTTTATGCACATGTTGTATGGAAGAACATGAAGTGAAAACAGTTCTTGTAAAAGAAGAAGCCATTTTTAAAAATAAAAAGATTACTTATGATGCGCTTTATTTATATTGCGATATGGCGGAAGAATTGTATATGAATGAACAACAGCTCCGGGAAAATGATATACGTCTTAAGGATGCTTACAGAAAATCAGAGGGGCTTTTGACATCAAGCGATATATATAATATTCGTGCTAAATATAGAATCAACCAGAGTGATTTTTGCGGTTTGCTTGGGTGGGGAGGAAAAACCATTACCAGATATGAAAGTCATCAGGTACAGGATAAAGCACATGATACGATTCTGAAAAAGCTGGATCAGGATCCGGAATGGTTTTTGCTGTTATTAAATAATTACAGGACCAATTTGCCGGTGGAATCATTTCAGAGATATTTAGCTGCAGCTACGGCTTTGTATGAAGCAGATCGGGACTCTTATTTGCGAAAAGCGATCGAGGCTGATTATGCGAGATTTCAGGGGAAGCAACTGTTTCACGGGAACGCAGAGTTATCCTTAGATAAGACGGTAGATGTGATTCGATACTTTGCTGCATCTGCAAAGATTACGGCTCTTTATAAGGTGAAGCTTATGAAACTTATGTGGTATGCGGATGCTTTGTCCTATAAACTTAGAGGATTCGCGATAACCGGTTTGGTATATCAGGCTTTGCCAATGGGCGCGGTTCCGGTGGGGCATAATTCAATCATTAATTTAAAAAACGTACCATGTGAAGAAGTGGATATGGGGGAGACAAGCGCGTATCATTTTTTACTAAGAGGCGAGAGTACATTTCCTTTCCTTACAGATGACGACAAGCATATACTGGATATGGTGATAGAAAAACTTGGTAAAATGAGTAAAAGTGAGATCATTCGTTTTATGCATAAAGAACGGGCCTATATTGAGACGGCGTCAAGAGATGTGATTCCGTTTGAATATGCAGAGAGCTTACAGATATAAAATTTGAAACATTTTGCGGGATCCTGCCTGGCTGTTCGGTTAAGAAACAAACAGCGGTCCGGTCTATGCGCGCGTCGATGGCGGTGAAACGGCCTGCCCGTCAGAGACTGGCGGATGACCGGCGTCCATATTCGGATAAACGCCGGCAGAGCAGACAACCGCTTTGCCGGCGCTTTTTGCTGTATGGCGGGAAAGAGTGAGAAAAAGTGTGAGGGCATCGTGCGGTTTTGGTAGAATTTCCGGGGAGAAACGGCTATAATGATCTACAGCATAAGGCGGAACGGGCGCTCCGGTTATGTTTGCAGATTTTATAAATGAGAGGATAAAGCGAATCTTCGCGGCGGGCGAAGACTGTTTTGGCTGAAAGCGATGATTGCTGAAAGTGCTGGAACAGATCGGTCGGAGCGGATGAAAATCGGATCATGAGGAATGGCGGCTATGAAAATATTGCTGGTGGAAGATAATGAAACGATCATTTTGGGACTGGAGTACCTCCTGGCGGAGGAGGGATTCCGGTGCGACAGCGCCCGGACGCGGCAGGAAGCGGAGCAGAAGCTTCGCCGGGAGCAGTACGATCTCTGCCTGCTGGACATTTCATTGCCGGACGGCAGCGGCTACGATCTCTGCCGCCTGATGCAGCGGGAGCGGAAGCTGCCGGTCATTTTCCTGACGGCCCGGGAGGAGGAGCGGGACGTGGTGAAAGGGTTTGATCTGGGGGCGGACGATTATATCATTAAGCCGTTCCGAAACCGGGAACTGATCTCGCGGATGAAAAATGTGCTGCGCAGGTACGGGAAAGCCAGCCCGGTGCTGGTCTGCGCTCATATTCGGATGGACACCGGCACCGGGCGGGTCTATTGTCACGGGGAAGAGGTGGCGCTGACGAAGCTGGAATATAAGATTTTAAACGTTATGATGAGCCGCCCGGGGCAGCTTTTCACGCGGGAGGAAATTCTGGCAAATATCTGGGATATATCGGGCAATTATGTCAATGACAACACGCTTTCCGTCACGATCAAGCGGCTCCGCGAGAAGATACAGGACAAGGACGGCGCGATCCTGAAGACGATCCGCGGGATGGGGTACCGGCTGAATGCGCCGGAGCGGCAGGAGAAGGTATGAAACGTATTAGCAGAAAATGGAAGCATATCTGGAATCATAATCCGGGTCTTAGATATATGGCGCTGCTGACGGTCGCGGCGCTGGCGGCGGCGCTGCTGGGCTGGTATCTGGCCGCGGATGCGATGCTTGCGCGGCTGAATGAAGAAAATTTCCGGGTGATGGCGGCGATGTTCGGCAAAGTTAAGGAGACATACCCGGATTTCCGGGAGTCGGAATGGCTGGAACTGATCGGGCGGCAGCAGGATGGTTATGCTTATGGGCAGGAAATCCTGAGCCGGTACGGCGTTTTCCGGGAAAATGGGTTGTGGACGGGGCAGGCGGCCTGGCGCGGGCAGTTCCTGGCGCTGGGCGGCGGCCTGCTGGCGTTGGTCTGCGCGCTGGTCTTTGCGGGCCTGGCGGTTTATTTGTGGCGGCGGCAGAAAAGGATCGACCGCCTGACGGAATATATCCGCGAGGTAGAACAGGGGAGTTATCAGCTGGAACTGGAGCGGAACCGGGAGGATGAGCTGAGCGCCCTGCAGAATGAGCTTTACCGGGTGACGGTGCTGCTAAGAGAAAGCGCGGAGCTGTCCGGGAAGCAAAAGCGGGCGCTGGCGGATTCGGTGTCGGATATTTCCCATCAGCTGAAAACGCCTTTGGCTTCGGTGATGGTGCTGCTGGACAATCTGTCGGAGAGCAGCCATATGGACGAACTCACCCGCAGGAATTTTCTGGCGGAGATCGTGCGGCAGCTGACAAATGTGAATTGGCTGACTGCGGCATTGCTTAAATTGTCCCGGCTGGACGCGGGCGTGGTGGAATTTGAGCGCAGGCAGGTCAGTGTGGACGAGCTGCTGGACGATGTGGTCGGGAACCTGGAAGTGCAGGCGGAGTGGAAGCAGGTGCAGGTCGTGCGCGAGGGCGCGCCTGGTATCGTGATAGAGGGGGACCGCCGCTGGATCGGAGAGGCGGTAACGAATCTCGTGAAGAACGCGATCGAGCACAGCGCGCCGGATGGCCGGGTCGTCATTCATACGGAAGAAAACGCGGTCTATACGGCGATTGCGGTGCGGGACTGGGGCGAGGGGATCTCGGAGGAGGACCAGAAGCATATTTTCGAGCGTTTCTACCGCAGTGCTTCCGCAGGGGAGAACAGCACCGGGATCGGGCTGTCCCTGGCGAAGGAGATCGTGGAGCGGCAGAACGGGTACCTGACGATGCGCTCGGACCCGGAGAAAGGAACGGAGTTTTTGATGAAGTTTATGAAAAGCGGGATAAAATAGCTGAGGGATCTGCCGGATGGGATAAAACTTTGCAGAAAACCGTTGACATTGTCTGCGGCAGGATGTAATATAAATATGAAAAAAGTGCTGCCGTAAAGCAAACGGTTGCCCTGAAACTTTTGGGTCACAAAAAGTGGCTGTTCAGTTTAGGCGCTGGGACAGTCACTTTTTTGCGTTCTTACCGTTCTCATAGCCCAATCTATAGGCTGCACCGCATAAAATAGCCGCGATGCTCACCAGATAGAATAAAGATTCCAGAGAAATAAAAATATTTAAAAATGTCACCGAAATGTCATTTTGGTCCGGTATAGTGATGCCGTAAAGGACAGGTAAGGACGGTTTTAGGAGCGATATAAACGAGATGATGGGGCGAAAGCTGCCGTCAGAGGCATAAACGCCCGCCCATCACAACCATTGGCGGACGCCGGAGAAGAACCGTCAGCAGACATGGAAAGGAAGAGAGAATGGAGATTTTAAGGACAGAGGGCCTGACAAAGGTGTATGGAAAGGGCGAGAGCCAGGTCGTCGCGGTGGACGGCGTGGATCTCAGCATGGAACAAGGGGAATTTTTGGCGATCGTAGGCAGTTCCGGCAGCGGCAAATCTACGCTGATGCACATGCTGGGCGGCGTGGAGCGGCCTACGCAGGGGAGAGTATTGATCGAGGGGCAGGATATTTACGCGATGGACCATGACACGCTGGCGATCTTCCGCCGCCGGCAGGTGGGACTGATCTACCAGTTCTATAACCTGATACCGGTTCTGAATGTGGAGGAAAACATGACGCTCCCCTGCGAACTGGACGGAAAGGAGCCGGATTGGGAGTATGTAAAGGAGCTGGCGGCCACATTGGGGCTGACCAAGCGGATGCGGCATCTGCCCAACGAGCTTTCGGGCGGCCAGCAGCAGAGGGCAGCCATCGGCAGGGCGCTGGTGAACCGCCCGGCGATCCTTTTGGCGGACGAGCCGACGGGCAATCTGGATTCCAAGGCCAGCGATGAGATCGTGGAGCTTTTGAAACTGTCCAATCAGAAATATAAGCAGACGATCGTGATGATCACGCACAATTTGGAGATCGCGAAGCTGGCCGGCCGGGTGGTCACGATCGAGGACGGCCGTATTGTGCGCGACAGCCGGGAACGGGGAGGGAGGCAGTCATGAACGTATTGCGGAAACTGACGCTGCGCACCATGAAACTGAATCCCAAGCGCACATTGGTGACGATCGTCGGTATTGTGCTGGCCACAGCGCTGATCACGGCGGTCGCCAATATGGCCGCGAGCCTGGAAGCGTCTCTGATCGAATTTGAAAGAACGGACAGAGGGGATTATCATTATCAATTTACGGGCGTCGATGCGGAAGATCTGCTCTTTTTTCGGAATAACCGGATGATCCGTCAGATGGGCGTCAGGCAGAACGTGGGCTATGCGCCGCTTGCGGCCAGTCTGAATAAGGAAAAACCGTACCTTTTTATCATGGCGATGGATGAGAACGGAGTGAAAGCCAATGCCATACGCCTGATCGAGGGGAGGCTGCCGCAGGCGGAGGGAGAGATCGTGGTTCCTCAGAATGTGGGAACCAACGGCGGAGTGGATATCCGCATTGGGGATGTGCTGGAACTGACCGTGGGAGACCGGGTGGCGGACGGTTCCGTTTTGGGGCAGACCGACCATTACCGGGAGGGAGAGGAAACCTTTGCGGGACGGGAGACTGTCCGTTATACCGTGGTGGGGAGGATCGAAAGCGTGCGGACTTCTCTTGAGCGCGCGTATTCGCCGGGCTATACGGCCGTCACCTATCTGGATCCGCAGACCGCGCAGGGGAAGCTGAGCGTCTATGTCAGCTACACGAAAGAGGGACTGAAAAAGCGGAATGTGGTAAACGCGGGACTTTTGGGGATCACGCTGGAGCAATATGAGAAAATGGATAGCGATATCACGAAAGAGAAGCTGGCGGAGGCCGGGGCGATCGCGGAGGGGCTTTCGGTACACCGGCAGCTGGTGATTCTGGAGACGCACCAGCGTTCCGGGTTAAGCAGTATGCTTTATCTGATGGCGGCCCTGGCGATCGCGATCATCATGATGGCCAGCGTGTTTTGTATCCGCAACAGCTTTACGATCTCCCTGACCGAGAAAATGCGCCTCTACGGGATGCTTTCTTCGGTGGGAGCTACCCGGAAGCAGATGCGCGGTCTGGTCTACCGGGAGGCGTTTTTCCTGGGGCTCGCCGGGATCCCGCTGGGCGTGTTCTGCGGCGTGGCGGCAACGGTGATCCTGGTCCGGGTCGCCAGCGGGCTGACGGAGCTGATCGAGGAAATGCGTCTGGTTTATAAAATGTCCCTGCCCGCTATATTGGGCGGCGCGGCGTTGTCCGCGGTCACGCTCTTTTTCTCGGCGGGGCAGTCTGCCAGGCGGGCGGCCCAGGTGTCGCCCATCAGTGCGATCCGCAGCAACAGCGCGGTGCGGATCCGGAGGCGGGAGCGGCGTATGCTGGAAAAGCTGGGCGGCAGGCCGAATGGAACCGGCCGGATCATTCGCAGGATCTTCGGGATCGGCGGCGTGATCGCTTACAAAAATCTGCGCAGATCCCGCGGGAAATACCGCACCACGGTCATTTCCATCGTGGTCAGCGTGGCCGTCTTTATCGCGACCAGCGCGCTGCTGAACATCGGGTTTCTGGTGGCGGGGACCCAGTATGAGCAATACGACTGGCAGCTGATGGTCACCCTTGGCGGCTCGCGCAGCAGTTATCAGCGGGAAGTGTATGAGGAGGCGCAGCGGATCGCCGGACTCGATGGGATTGAGGCTGTGGAGATGTGCCGCGGCGCGAAGTTTGAGGTAGATGCGGCGCAGCTTCCGTACAGCAGGCAGTACCGGGAGGATTTTCCCTGGGTGGAAACGGAGATGCAGCAGCTGAATTTTCGTTCTCTGGGAGAGGCGGGCTATGAGGCTTATTGCAGAAAACTGGGACTCGATGCGGACGAGGTATGGGACCAGGCGATCCTGATCGCGGATTACAGCCAGGAGGTCCGTGAGAATGGGAAGGCCATTACCTACCAGGGCGAATTGTATGAATGTAAGCCGGGCGATGTGCTGACGGGTGTCATGAATGCCGGAGACGAGGAGATCGAGGTTTCCGTGACGCTAGCCGCGCAGACGGACGAGCATCCGATGTCGGTCAGCGGCGTCGGGGGCGGATTCCTGATCGTCAGCGACCGCTGGATTGAGCAGTATGAGGAATATCTGGGGGCGCAGGTAAACGTGCATATCCGCTGCGGGGATCCGGACGCGATGGAGAAAACAATCGTCAGTGATATGGGAATCCCGGACGGCCAGATCTATAATATGGCGCTGGCGCACAAGCAGTCGAAGGCCATTTACACGCTGCTGGGCATTTTTCTCTACGGTTTTATCACGGTGATCGCGCTGATCGGCGTGACGAACATTTTCAATACAATCACCACCAACATGGAGCTGCGCAGCCGCGAATTCGCTATGCTGCAGTCGGTGGGCA
>CANQYH010000024.1 GCA_947628025.1 uncultured Lachnospiraceae bacterium
CGCAGAAAGAGTTTACGCAGATCTATCCGCAGCCGGGGTGGGTGGAGCATGATCCACTGGAGATCTGGTCGTCCCAGATGAGCGTGATGACCGAGGCGGTCAGCAGCATCGGCGCGTCTGTCTCGGACGTGGAGGCGATCGGCATTACCAATCAGCGGGAAACCACGATCGTCTGGGAGCGGGCGACCGGGCGACCGATTTACAATGCCATCGTCTGGCAGTGCCGCCGGACCGCGGACCGTATCGAGCGGTTAAAGGCCGACGGCCTGGCGGAGCGCGTGCAGGAAAAGACCGGCCTGATTCCGGACGCTTATTTTTCCGGCAGCAAGATCGCCTGGATCCTGGACCACGTGGACGGAGCGCGGGAGAGGGCGGAGCGCGGAGAGCTGCTTTTCGGCACGGTGGATACGTGGCTGATCTGGAACCTGACCAAAGGGGCGGTTCATGTGACGGACTATACCAACGCATCCCGGACCATGCTTTATGATATCCGGCAATTAAAATGGGACGAGGAGCTTCTGGAATATTTCAGGATCCCTGCGGGGATGCTGCCGGAAGTGAAGCCGTCCAGCTGTGTGTTCGGTTACAGTTCGGAAGAAGTGCTGGGCAGGCGCATCCCCATCGCAGGAGTGGCGGGCGATCAGCAGGCAGCCCTGTTTGGCCAGTGCTGTTTTCAGCCCGGCGAGGTAAAGAATACATACGGAACCGGCTGCTTCCTGCTGATGAATACGGGGACGGACGCGGTCCATTCGAAAAACGGGCTCCTGACCACGATCGCGGCCAGTACCGGCAGTCAGGTGGAATACGCGCTTGAGGGCAGCGTCTTCGTGGCAGGCGCGGCGGTCCAGTGGCTGCGGGACGAGCTGCGGATGATCAGGACGGCGGCCCAGTCGGAGCAGTACTGCACGGCGGCCGAGGATACGGCGGGCGTCTATGTGGTGCCGGCTTTCGCGGGTCTGGGCGCGCCCTACTGGCAGCAGTACGCCAGGGGCACGATCGTCGGTCTGACCCGCGGCGCGGCCAAGGAACACTTCATCCGGGCGGCGGTGGAGTCCCTGGCTTATCAGGTCAGCGACGTGATCGAGGCCATGGAAAAAGATTCCGGCATCCGTTTAAGCAGCCTGAAAGTGGACGGCGGCGCCTCCGCCAATAATTTCCTGATGCAGTTCCAGGCAGACATCCTCGACGCAGCGGTGGTGCGGCCCCGCTGTATCGAGACCACGGCCCTGGGCGCGGCCTATCTGGCGGGGCTGGCTGTGGGCTACTGGAAAGACAAGGAAGAGATCGCAGGCAACTGGCAGATCGAACGGAGATTCAAGCCGCAGATGGACGCCGAAAAGCGGGAAGCGCTGAAAAAAGGCTGGAAGCGGGCCGTTCGGTGCGCGCTGGCTTGGGCGGAGGAAGATTCGATGTAAAGTAAATGCCGCGGTTCGTCCCTGCCAGTTTCCCCCACATTATGAAAATACTTTTGGGATAAAGTAAAGAAAAAAGTAAGGAAAAATCCTGCCGGTTGTGGTATACTGTTATTAATGCGGGCAATAGAATGGAGAGAATAAGCGGAACGTACAAAGGAGGAGAACCGATGGCTCAGATCAATATACTGGTGGTGGACGACGAGAAAGAGATCGCGGATCTGGTGGAGATCTATCTGGTCAGCGACGGTTATAAGGTGTTTAAGGCAAACAACGCGAAAGAGGGGCTGGAGATCCTGGCGAAAGAGGAGGTTCATCTGGTGCTCCTCGATATCATGATGCCCGGCATGGACGGCCTGGAGATGTGCCGGAAGATCCGCGAGAACAACAACATCCCGATCATCATGCTCAGCGCTCGTTCCACCGATCTGGATAAGATCCTGGGGCTGGGGACCGGGGCCGACGATTACGTGGTGAAGCCGTTCAATCCGCTGGAACTGACAGCGCGTGTCAAATCCCAGCTCCGCCGCTATACCCAGCTGAACCCCAACAGCGTCTCCCGGGAGACGGAGAAGAACGAGATCGCGATCAAAGGGCTTGTCATCAACAAGGACAACCACAAAGTTACGGTCTTCGACGAGGAGATCAAGCTGACGCCCATTGAATTCGATATCCTGTACTTATTGGCATCCAACCCCGGCAAGGTCTTCAGCACCGACGAGATTTTCGAGCGGGTATGGAACGAAAAGGTGTATGAGGCCAACAACACCGTCATGGTACATATCCGCCGCCTGCGCGGCAAGATGAAAGAGGATACGAGAGAAAACAAGATCATCACCACGGTGTGGGGGGTAGGGTACAAAATTGAAAAATGACATGAGTCTCCGCTACCACACGCGGGTGATCACCCATATTATCTACAGCGCGATCCTGGCCTGCCTGGTGGAGGTATTTTTGGTGACGAATCTCTCCATGGCGGGCCGGTACGCCGTCGAGAACGGCGGAGAGGGGAGCCTGGCGGCCATGTTTTACCAGCCGGATTCCCTGGTCGTGATCCTTTACGTGCTGACCGGGATCGCGGTCTTTACCATCACGTTCCTTTTGCTGCAGCGGGAATCCATGGCCTACATCACGAAGATCTCCGCCGCCATGCAGAATATCGCGGCCGGCGACCTGAATACCACGGTGGAAGTGACGGGCGACGACGAATTCTCCAGCATGGCCGCCAACATCAATCAGATGGTGGAGGAGATCCGGGAGCTGATGGACAAGGAGCGCGAGTCGGAGCGGACGAAAAACGAGCTGATCACCAATGTGGCCCATGACCTGCGCACGCCTCTGACTTCGATCATCGGTTATCTGGAGCTTCTGTCCGGTCCGGTGAAGCTGGACGCGGAGATGCAGGAGAAATACATAAACATCACCTATACCAAGGCCAAGCGCCTGCAGAAGCTGATCGAGGATCTCTTTGGCTTCACGAAACTGAATTACGGCAAGATCTCCATGCGCGTCAGCAAGGTCGATATCATCAAACTCCTGAGCCAGCTTCTGGAAGAATTTTACCCCAACTTTATGGAAAAGGAATTGTCCTATGAGCTGCAGAGCAATGTGCCGTCCCTGATCATTACCGCCGACGGCAATCTCCTGGCCCGGCTCTTCGACAATCTGATCAACAATGCGATCAAATACGGAGCCGAGGGCAAGCGGATCCTGGTGAAGATCAAGGCCGACGAGGAGTACGTGACCGTGTCCGTGACGAACTACGGGTACGTGATCCCGAAAGAAGAGCTGCCGCTTTTGTTTGAAAAATTCTACCGCGTCGAGCAGTCGCGCTCGACGGACACCGGCGGCACCGGCCTGGGACTGGCCATCGCCAAGAACATCGTGGACATGCACGGCGGGACCATCGGCGTGACCAGCGATCTGGACGGGACGGTCTTTACGGTGAAGCTGCAGATCCATTTTGATATCAACAAAGAACATTTCGGAAATCCCGGGGGAACAGCATGAAAGGGAGCCGCAGATTCATACAATTTTTCGTGGGGCTGCTTTTGTTTGCGGGGGCCCTGTTTGCCGTCCTGCCGTCCTGCGCGCTGGCCGCGGAGGGCGGCCTTGTCATGGGCGTGACCTACGGCTATGACAATAAGGCCAAGGGCGGCCGCTATGTGCCGGTGGATGTGGAGCTGGCCAACGGGACGGAAGCGGATTTCACCGGTTTCCTGCAGTTTTTGACCATGGAATCGGATTATGACATTTACCGGTACGAATATCCGGCGGCGGTTCCGGCCGGGGAGACGGTGAATTATCATATGTATATTCCGCTGGGGAACCGTTCGGAGCAGATGTTTGTGACGCTGACGGACGGGGAGGGACAGAAGATCATTCATAAGCGGATCCATCTGAGCTTCAATCTGGATATGCCGGAACTGTTTATCGGCGTTCTCAGCGATACGCCGGAGAAACTGTCCGGCTGGGACGGCGTGGGCGTCGATTACAGTATGCTGAAAACGGAGCTGATCCCCTTTGACACGGAGTCGTTTCCGGCGGACGCCAGGGGGCTGGATATGATCGACGTGCTGCTGATCAGCAATTACCGCATCCGCGACCTGTCGCAGGAGCAGAGCCAGGTCCTGGTGGAATGGGTCCGCGGCGGCGGGGTCATGATCCTGGGGACCGGGATGCGGGCGGACGACACGCTGGGGCGGTTCGCTCCGGAGCTTTTGGAGGAATCCTACGATCCGCCGGTGGTCCGGGAGGTCAATATGGGCGACGCGTACGCGGTGAACGGGCCGTCGGACGCGACGTTTCTGATCCCCTGTCTGGAATTTTCGCTTTCCGGCGGCGATGTGTTGTTTTACGACGAGGAGCAGATCCTGGCGGCGGCGGCGGCTTACGGGCGGGGGCGCATTGCGGTAGCGGCCTATGATTTTACGGACATCGACGAATTCTGCCGTCAGACGCCGTCTTATCTGGATGATTTTCTCAGCGGGGTGCTGGGAGAGTCCCGCTTGATCGAATTGTCGCAGGAGGTATACAGCGGCAATTCCGGTCCGTACTGGAGCGTGCGGGATATGATCAATACGGGCAACGTCCGCCAGCTGCCGAATCTGAGCCTCTATACGCTGGAGATCGTGATCTACATTTTTCTGGCCGGGCTGGTAGTCTATGTTTTCCTGAAACAGCGCGATCTGACCGATTATTACCGGCGGTGCGTGGAGGCCCTGGCGCTTCTTTTTACGGCGATCATTTATATCATGGGCAGCAGGACGCGGTTCACGGACACGATCTATACGTATGCCCGCTTCCTGGAGACGACCTATGATTCGGTTTTTGAAACTTCCTATATGAATGTACGCGCGCCTTACAACCGGCCCTACCGGATCAGCCTGCCGTCGGCGTATTCGATCAAACCGGTCACCCGCAGCTATTATAACGATGAGACGGTCCCGCGTTTTACGGGAAGCGAGGACTACAGGGTGGCTCTTCAAATGGGAGAGGAGGAGACGGAGATCTCTTTCCAGGACGTTCCCGCGTTTGAGCCCCGCTATTTCCAGCTGTATAAGGTGACGGACAATGAGGAGGAGATCGGGTTTGACGGAGAGGTTGAGGTGGGGGCGGGGACGCTCAAAGGGAGCGTGACGAACCGTTTCCCGGCAGCCCTCGAGGACTGCGCGCTCCTTTTTAATCATAAAATGATCGTGCTGGGGGATATGGAGCCGGGAGAGACCATCGTCATCGACGATCTGGAAGTGCTGGAGTATCCGCGGTCCAATTCGTACCAGGTGGCCGCCTATCTTTCCGGCGAGAGCGCTTTTGAAGAGGCGGATATCAGCAGCGAGGAGTACGTCCACGCGTCGGAGAAGACCAACCTGCTGCAGTTTTATCTGGACAATCATATGACCTACTATACGACGCCGGGAGCCAGAGTGATCGGGGTCGTGCGGGAAGAGGCGGACGACAGCTTGGTAAAACAGAGGGGGGCCAGGGGGATCACGGTAGTTTCCTCGGCGCTTCTGACGTATTCGGAGGACGACGAGATCGTGTACCGCTCCGGCCTGGTGAAAACGCCGAGGGTGCTGGGCGGCAGCTACGACATGACGTCCAATTCCACATTCGGCATCGATCCGGTGACGCTGGAGTATTTCCTGGGCAGCGAGGTGGAGATCGAAGAAGTGCAGTTCGATTATGTGTCGGAAGCGTTTACCGGACGCGGGGACCTGGTCCCGTTCAGCGGCAACCTTTATTTTTACAATTACGTATTGGGCAGGTACGACGCGATGGACCGTGAAAAGACTGTGTACAGCGGCGAGGAACTGCGGCCGTATCTTTCCTCCTCCAACGCCATGACGGTCCGCTATGTGAATGAAAACGCGTCGCAGTACAGCTTTAACGTATTGCTTCCGATGCTGAGTATCGTGGGGAGGGAACACTGATGCTGAGGATAGAGAATCTGAAAAAGGTGTTCGGGAAAACCGTGGCCCTGGACGGGCTGAATATGCTGGTGCAGGACGGGGCCCTCTACGGGTTCGTGGGACCCAACGGCGCGGGCAAGACCACGACGATCCGGACGATCATCGGCCTGCTGACGCCGGACGAGGGCAGCGTGGCGGTGGACGGCGTCTATGTGGATCAGTCTCCCAAAAAAGTGATGTCGAAGATCGGGTATGTGCCGGATTCGTTCGGCGTGTATGACAATCTGAAAGTATCGGAGTACATGGAGTTTTTTGCGGCCTGCTACGGGATCACGGGCCTGAAAGCCCGGAAAAGGAATGAGACGCTTTTAGAGCAGGTGGGCCTGTACGATAAGGCGGATTTTTATGTGGAGGGCCTGTCCCGCGGCATGAAACAGCGGCTGTGCCTGGCCAGGGCGCTGATCCACAATCCTCTGTTTTTGATCATGGACGAACCGACGGCGGGCCTGGACCCGCGGACCCGCTATGAATTTAAGGAAATATTAAAGGAGCTTTGCGCCCAGGGGAAGACCATTCTCATCAGCTCCCACATCCTGCCGGAACTGTCGGAGATCTGCACCGACATCGGCGTCGTGGACCAGGGGAGGATGGTCTTTGAGGGCAGCATGGAAGAAATACTGTCGCAGATCAACGTGGCCTGCCCGATCCTGATCTCCATCGCGGGGGACCAGTCGCCGGCCCTGCGCATCCTGCGGGAACATTCGCAGGTGGAGACGGTCACGATCCGCGGGGATGATATCCTGGTGGGCTTTCGGGGCGACAAAAAGGATGAAACGGCGCTTCTGCAGCGTCTGGTGGAGGCCGGGGTGCAGATCTACGGTTTTATGCGCGAGAGGCGGAACCTGGAAACCGTGTTCATGCAGATCACGGACCGCGGCGGCGAGGAGGTGGTACTGTCCTATGAAAGTTAATCCAATCTATCATCAGGAAAGCAAAGCCAGCGCCAGGTCTTTTAAATTGCCGCTGATTGTGCTATTATTTAATTGTGTGCTGGCCGCGGTCGCGCTTCTGGACATGTACTCCATGATCTCCCAGGTGCGTCTGACGGCGGAGATCCAGTATTCCAGCTTCCTGGGGTTGTACGTGTTCGTGGCGGCGGTGGAGTTCGTGCTGCTTTTGTTCATCATCCCCGGACTGACCGGCGGGAGCATCAGCGGCGAGCGGGAGCGGCAGACCCTGGACCTGATGCTGACGACCCGGATGACGGCGGCCGGCATCGTGTTCGGAAAACTGGCGGCCGGACTGTCCACG
This sequence comes from uncultured Lachnospiraceae bacterium, assembly GCA_947628025.1. Lineage (GTDB taxonomy): Bacteria > Bacillota > Clostridia > Lachnospirales > Lachnospiraceae > UBA3402. Next base: position 7,136 of record CANQYH010000024.1, read on the forward strand.
GTATTTCTGCTGATCGTATCCAGCCTGCCGGTCCTGAGCCTGGTCTTTATCTACGGCGGCGTGACGATGCCGGACGTGGGACTTTTGTTTTTCTGCTATCTGGTGACGGCGGTTCTGGTCGGAAGCGTGGGTATCTTCTGTTCGGCGGCCCTGAAGCGCTCTACGGTGGCGACGGCCGCGGCCTACGCGGCGGTCCTGGTCCTGGTGGCTGGTACGATCGTGGTCAGCTATCTGGCGGAGGGCTTTGATGAGATGACGGCCCTGTCCGGCAGCGGCGGCGCGGTCTGGCCCTTGTACCTGCTTTTGTGCAATCCTGCCGTCATGTTCCAGTCTGTCCTGATCCGGCAGGTAGGGAGCGAGGAAGGACTGGCGGTGCTGACGCCGCTGATCATGCGTATCCGGGATCTGGAACTTTTGGGCGGACACTGGTGGGGCTGCAGCGTGCTGGCGCAGATCGCGATGTCGGGCGCTCTTTTGTGGGCGGCCGTGCGGCAGGTGACGTCCCGGCCCCGCAGGAAGAAGAAAGCGGCGGGGCTTTAAGGCGGCCGTAAGACAGCCTTTGAGGGGTTAAAAACGGGCAAATTTTCGTGCGCGGGCCGGACCGGAGGACTGCCTGCAGCGGGGAAAGCCGGAATATGTTGACAAAGAATATGATAAGAGAAACGGCGCTGAACCATTTCTCTGTCAAAATATAAGTGAAAAAGGAGGAGAACAGATATGGGCATTATCAAAGCGTTGACGTCGGCGGTAGGCGGCGCGCTGGCCGATCAGTGGCTGGAGGTCTACGAGCCGAGCAGGATGGGGGACCAGACGGTCTTTACCCGGGGCGCGAAAGTGCGCCAGGGTTCCAATACGAAAGGAACGGAGAATACGGTGTCCAACGGTTCGGTGATCCACGTATATCCGAACCAGTTCATGATGCTGGTAGACGGGGGCAAGGTCGTGGACTACACGGCGGAGGAAGGTTATTACACGGTCAATAATTCGTCTTTGCCGTCGCTGTTTAACGGCCAGTTTGGCGATACGCTGAAAGAGTCCTTTAACCGGATCCGCTACGGCGGCGTCACCCCGACCTCCCAGAAAGTATATTATATCAATTTGCAGGAAATCAAGGGCATCAAATTCGGCACCCGCAACCCGATCAATTATTTTGATCAGTTTTACAATGCAGAACTGTTTTTGCGGGCCCACGGCACCTATTCCATCAAGATCACGGATCCGCTCCTGTTCTATGCCGAGGTGATCCCGAAGAACCAGGACCAGGTGGAGATCAATTCCGTCAACGCCCAGTACCTGGATGAATTTCTGGAGGCGCTGCAGTCTTCGATCAATCAGATGTCCGCGGATGGGATCCGGATCTCGTTCGTGTCCTCGAAAGGCCGCGAGCTGGGCAAGTATATGTCGGAGACGCTGGATGAGGAATGGAAGCGGATGCGCGGTATGGAGATCCAGTCCGTGGGTCTGGCCAGCATTTCCTACGACGAGGAGTCCCAGAAGCTGATCAATATGCGCAATCAGGGCGCGATGCTCAGCGATCCGACGGTGCGAGAGGGCTACGTCCAGGGAGCTATGGCCCGCGGCATGGAGGCGGCCGGTTCCAATGCCAACGGAGCCATGGCCGGTTTCATGGGCATGGGAATGGGTATGAACGTGGGCGGCGGTTTCATGGGCGCCGCTTCCAACGCCAATATGCAGCAGATGCAGATGCAGCAGGGGGTTCAGGCCATGCGCCAGGGCGGTCAGCCCGCGATGCAGGCCCCCAGCCAGGCCGGCAGCTGGACCTGCTCCTGCGGAGCGGTGAATACGGGCAAATTCTGCAGCCAGTGCGGCAAACCTGCGCCTGCGGCGGACGGGAGCTGGGTTTGTTCCTGCGGAGCGGTGAACAAAGGCAAATTCTGCAGCGAATGCGGCAAGCCTGCGCCTGCGGCGGACGAGAGCTGGACGTGTTCCTGCGGAGCGGTGAACAAGGGGAAATTCTGCAGCGAATGTGGAAAACCCAGGCAGTAAACCGGGGAGTATGCCATGGCGACGATATCCTATAAATGTCCGAACTGCGGAGGCGGGCTCAAGTTCGATCCCGCTTCCCAGAAATATGCGTGCGAGTATTGCCTCTCCGCGTTTACCCAGGAGGAGCTGGATCGCTTAGAGCCGGACGAGGGCGGAGAGCAGGCGGCGGCAGGCGGCGCGGCGAAAACCGGGGATGCGGCGGCAGGCGGGCAGGCGGTGGTCTACACCTGCCCCAGCTGCGGCGCGGAGATCGTGACGGATGAGACGACGGCGGCCACGTTCTGTTTTTACTGCCACAATCCGGTGGTTCTGCAGGGCCGTCTGGGCGGAGAGTACCAGCCGGATTATGTGCTGCCGTTTTCCATTGACCGTGAGAAAGCCAAAGGGATCTTCCTGCAGTGGCTGAAACAGAAAAAATTCGTGCCGAAGTCGTTCTATTCGCCGGACCAGATCGAGAAAATGACGGGCGTATACTTTCCGTATTGGATGTATAGCTGCGAGGTAGACGGACGGCTGGAGGGCGAGGGCCTCCGGGAGCGGACCTGGGTCTCCGGCAAGACCCGGTACACCGAGCATGAAAAGTACAATATCCTGCGGACCGGTCATATGGAAGTAGGCCATGTGACCCGGAACGCCCTGAAAAAGGCGGACAGGAAACTGATCGAGAGCGTAATGCCCTATGACATGAACGCGCTGAAGCCTTTTTCCATGGGGTACCTGTCCGGCTTTGTAGCGGAGAAGCGGGATATGGAACAGGGAGAATTTGTACGCGAAGTAGAAAATGAGGTCCGGGAATATGCCTTAAACGATTTAAATTCCGGTCTGGCCGGTTACAGCAGCGTGCAGATGCACACGCGGCAGGCGGATCTGAGAGACAGCCGCTGGGAATACGCGCTTCTGCCGGTCTGGACGCTGACCTACCGGGACAGCGCGGGCAAGATCTATTATTTCGCCTGCAATGGCCAGAACGGGAAAGTCTGCGGCGTACTGCCGGTGGACAGGACGAAGCTGGCGGTTTTTTTCGCAAAGATCTTTACGCCGTTGTTTATCATTCTGATGATTGCGGGGTATTTTCTATGAGGGGCGCAGTGAAACCGGCGTATGGCCGGAAAAGGAGACTGGCGGCCGCAGGGATGCTGGCGTCCCTGGTACTGACGGCGCTTTTGTCTTTTGCGGAGAGCGCGGAAGCATGGGCGGCCGCGGGACATATATACGATGACGCCTGGCTGTTTACCGACCGCGAAGCGGAAGAATTGGAAAAAGCCGCCGCGGAGGTGTCCGATGAGACGGGGCTGGACGTGGTCATCGTGACTACGGACGACGCGCAGGGGAAAGATTCCCAGGAATACGCCGATGATTTCTATGACGCGGGCGGTTTCGGGAAAGGCCGGGACTACTCCGGGATCTTATATCTGATCGATATGGATAACCGGGAACTGACGCTCTCTACCAGCGGCGAGGCGATCCGGATCTTCACCGACAGCCGGATCGAGACGATGCTGGACCATGTTTACGCGGAGGTGTCCGACGGAGATTACGCGGCCAGCGCGGAAGTGTTTTTGGAGGACGTCGGCTATTATGTGCAGGCCGGGATCGTCGCCGGGCAGTATAACTACGATACGGAGACAGGACAGATCAGCGTGTACCGCCGCATTACTCTGTCGGAATTTTTGCTGGCGGCCGGGATCGCTCTGATCGTAGCCGGGATCGCTTCGCGAAACGTGGTGCGCCAATATAATATGGAAGAAAACGCCCAGCAGATCGCGAATCACAATATGGCGTACCGGGCGGACAGCAAATTCACCTATGACGTCAGCCGGGATTCGCTGATCGACAAGTTTGTGACGACGGCCATTATCGCGGCAGCGGCCTCCAGCGCTTCCCGCAGCAGTCACAGTTCGTCGCACAGCTCATCCAGCCGCAGCTCGACCCATCATTCCAGCAGCGGCCGGTCCCATGGCGGCGGCAGCAGGAGATTTTAAGCCGCGGAGAGAACCAGAAAATATAGTGCCGGACCAGAAAATAAAAACAGGGAGCCGCGCCTGGCGTATGGCTCCCTGCTGTATGTTATATTTTTGTGAAACAATGCCCGGCCGGCCTGGGCGAACATCTTCCGCTCTTTTGTGACAGAAGCAGAACGATTCTCCTCCGCAACTATATTATGGAAAGAAACCGTCCTTTGACGCTGGCGCATCCCGCGCCGGATCTGACGTGATCGTCATCAGGCGGCGTGTCAGTCCGCGCCGGGAGCAACCTGCGCCGCAGGATCGTTCGGATCGACCTGCGGAGCGGAACTGTCGATTATCGATCCGTCCCCGGCGGAAGCGTCCGGCTCGGAAGCCGGTCCGTTCGTTGTAGAAGAATCGGGATTGACAGCCGGTCCGTCCGTTGTGGCGGCGTCTGATTCGACAGACGGCCCGTTTCCGGCGGAATCATCCGGCTCAGAAGCCGGCCCGGACTCTGCCGCCGGTCCGGACTCCGCAGGGGCCTCGGACTCCGCGGGAGCCGTCTCTGCCGGCGGGAGAATAACGCTCATCATATCCGTCGTGTGGAACTCGCGCGGCCTGACGGTCATCGTAAAGGTATGATTTTCCATCGTCCAGTCGGCGTGCAGTCCGTTATACGTGAACACCATTTTTGCCAAAAGCGAATAGTACAGATTGGGAATCTCGGTGGTGTCGTCATAGTATAAGGTCCAGGTATAAGTACCGTCCCCGTTGTCGACGGAAGTATCTTCGGTCAGGCCGTACTTGACGAGCTGCTGTCCCCAGAACTCTTTCTGCTGATCTGTGACGGTGTAAGCGGAAAGGGGGCAGGGCACCGCGTTGTACCACGCGCCGTCCGTATGGAGATAACCGGTCTCAAACGATTCGCTCGCATGCATCGCGCCCGAAGCGTCCAGATAATACCAGGAATCGCTGGGAGCCGAATACTTCCAGCCTGTCGCCATATAACCGTCCGCGTTGAAATAGTACCATACGCCGTCTATTTCTTTCCATTCCTCGGCAGGCCACGTCCCATCCGACTCGCGGTACCACCATTTGGAGGTGGTTTCCGGGCCGCCGTAGACCCAGTCCCCCGCCAGTACGGTACCGGCGGACATGACAGTCAGACTAAGCGTGAGCGCCGATGCCAATATTTTCTTACTGCGAATTTTCATACGATAATCCTCCTGTAAATACTTCAACCATAATATCACCATTTTAGTCTATTTGCGGCGAAAAGTCAATCTCCTAATATTTCTATTATCTTAGTAAAATCTGTATTTTAAAGCATAAAAAAACCGGCCTTTTATGTGCCGGGTGAAAACAGAACGCGCGGATAAGCGGATGCTACAATTCGCCGGCGATCCTGGCCAGCGCTTTCATGATGGTAATGTACTTTTTGAACTGTACGTCGCCGGCTTTTTTCGCTTCCAGTATGAAACTGAAGATCATCGGATCCGTTTCGGGAAGATTATCCTGTAACAAATAGTTCGGCTGCAGTTTCAGCTTATCGCAGATTACGACAAATGTTTCCAGCGACATTTTTTTCGTACCGCGCTCGATATTACCGTAAAAAGATGCGGAAATATCGCACAGTTCCGCCGCTTTTTCCTGGGAAAGACCGTATTCCAGCCGCCGCTGTTTGATTTTCTGCCCGATCTCGTAATAGTCCATATATTCCATAAATTGCTCGCATCCTCTCTATTTCGCAATATTTTACAGGAGAGTATAAGGACAAATAATGCTCTGATAGAATTAATTATTGCCTAAAAGAATTATATATGATATAGTTTATGACATGAAAATAGGTAAGTTCCGCCGCGTAATCCGGGATCGTGCAAACGTCGGAAACGCGGTATATATGTGAAAAACAGGGGCGCGGAAACAGGAGGCGCAGGATATTCTAGGGCAGAAAATACGTTTGGATAAGGAGTGCGGCGAAATGCTGGAGACAGGGACATTGTTAAACGGCATGTACCGTCTGGTCGAGGAGATCGGTTCGGGCGGCGGCGGTATCGTCTATAAAGCATACCACGAGAACCTGCGGAAATATGTGGTGGTCAAGCAGATCAAGGACGTGGCGAAAGGGGTGCTCAGCAGCCGCGGGGAGGCGGATATACTGAAAAACCTCCGGAACACATATCTTCCGCAGGTATACGATTTTCTGGAGATCGACGGCGAGATCTATACGGTCATCGATTATGTGGACGGAGAATCGTTCGACAAGGCCCTGCGGCGGAATGGGCGCTTCCGGCAGAAAGACGTGCTCAAGTGGGCCAATCAGCTGGCTGAGGCGCTGGCTTACCTGCACCGGCAGAAACCGGCTGTGATACACAGCGACATCAAGCCGGCGAATATCATGCTGACGCCGGGCGGGGACATATGCCTGATCGATTTCAATGTGTCCCTGGCTTTCGATCAGTCCAAACGGCTTTCCGCGGGTATCAGCAAAGGGTATTCGCCGCCGGAGCAATATTATAGGACGGATCTGTACTATTCCATGGCCGGCATAGAAAAGAAAGTACAGCCTCGGGACGGGGAGGATGGGGCGGAAGCGTCGGGTGATACGGGAGTACCCGGCGAGACCGGGTTGCCGGACGGGACAGAGGGATCGGATAGGACCGCGTCATCAGGCCCAATGGGAGTGCCTGGTAGGACGGAACTGCCGGACAGGGCAGAAATATCGGGCGAGACTGAGTTGCCGGAGGGGATAGGGGTATTCGGCGAGACCGATTTGCCGGACAGGACAGAAGCATCGGATGAAACCGATTTGCCGGATAAGACAGAGCTTTCAGATGAAACGGACGTGGCGAAAGCGACGGAATCGTCAGGCCAAACGAAACGATCGGACGAAACGGAACTGCCGGACAAGACGGAACTACCGGACGAAACGGAGCTGCCGGAGTCAGGCGGGAAAGAGCCGCCGATAGCATCGGAACAGCCCGGAAAGACAGAAAAACCGGGCAAAACAGAGCCGCCGAAAGAACCTCCCGCCCGGAAGAAGCGTTCCGGCCATCCGGAAAAACATACGGTAGAAGACTTGATCGGCCGCGGCGTGGACGAGCGCTCGGACATATACAGCCTGGGCGCGACGCTCTACTGTCTGCTGACGGGAAACGTACCGTCGCGGGATTTCAGCCGGATCGTTCCTTTATCCCAGTGCGATGTTTCCGTCAGCGACGGCCTGACGAAGATCATTGAGAAAATGATGCAGCTGAACCCGGACGATCGGTTTCAGAACGGGATGGAATTAAGGGAAGCGCTGAAGAACATAAAGAACTTTGACAAAAGGCAGCGCTCTTACCGCCTGTTTTGTATCGCCGGCAGCTGCGCGCTGCTCATATCCTACGCGGCGGGAGGCGGGCTGGTATACGCGGGGACGCGTCTGCGGTTCCGGGAGCAGGCAAACGCATACAGCCAGGAGCTGGAACAGGCTTCCGGCTACATGGGCGAGGGGCAGTTTGCGGAAGCGCAGGCCTGCATCGACAATGCGCTGCAGAGTATCCCGACCCGGATCGACGCCTACGAGAGGCAGGCGTTGCTCCTCTACGATATGGGCGAGTATCAGAAGTGCGTGGAATATGGGCGCGACGCCGTGAACAGCCCGCAGTATTTTATCCAAAATGACGCCGACCGCCAGATCTTAGGCAGCATCCTCTATGTCACCGGAAATGCCTATTATGAGCTGGGAGACTATGCCGATGCGGTAAACTGCTTTGAACTGGCGATCTCGTATTATCCGGACAACAGCGCCTTTTACCGGGATATGGGGATCGCGCTGGCACGGTCCGGGAACACGGAGCGGGCGGCGGAGGTCCTGGATCAGGCGAAAGCGCTGGGCCTGGGGGAAGAATCGGTCTATATGCTTCAGGGGGAGATCGCGCTGGCGGAAGACCGCGGGGAGGAAGCGGCCGCATTTTTCCAGAATGCGCTGAGGACATTATCGGAGAGGAATCTGCAGATACGCTGTGTGATCTTCTGTTCGGACGCGTATGAAAGTCTGGGCAGCGCTTACAGGCAGCAGGAAATCGATTTCCTGGAAAAATGGCAGAGTGCGTTTGGGGTCCGGGGCAGCAGCCAGGTGACGGAACGGCTGGCGGAGGTTTACGCCCGCGGAGACGATTATGACAAAGCGCTGGAACTGTTCCTTTCTCTGGAAAGCCAGGGCTACCGTTCGTACCAGTTATATGAAAATATCGCGATCCTCTATCAGGAACTGGGTCGGACGGAGGAAGCGGAAACCGTGCTGCAGGGGATGCTGGAGCAGTATCCGGACCGCTACACAACCTTTAAGCGGCTGGCGTTTCTGGAGGCGGACCGGCAGCAGAAGCTGGAAAACGGGGAGCGGGACTATGCGAAGATGCGCGAGTACTATGAAAAAGCGCTGGCACTCTACGAGAAGAGGCAGGAGCAGGACGGCGAGATGCTCCAGTTGAAAAATATGATGGACGAACTGACAGAGGGTGGCTGGTTCGAATAGACACGCAGGAGGAAAAGCAGATGAAAACATCCACGGGAAAAGGACGATCTTTGAAACGAAAAATGCGAACATACGCGGCGCTGTTGCTGCTGACCGCGCTGGCCATGCTCAGCTCCGGCTGCAGCTCTAACGCGGAGAAACTGGCGGAACAGTTGTCGCTGGGAAACGGTTATTTCCTGGAAATGGACTATGAAAGTGCCATCGTAGCCTATAATCAGGCCATCGCGCTGGACCCGAAATGCGTCGAAGCGTACATCGGCCTGGCGAATGTGTATGCGGCCATGGGCGATTATGAGAACGCCCTGGCGGTGCTGGCGCGCGGCCTGGGCGAAGTGGACGCGGAGGAGCTGCGGGCGAAAAACGCTGAGATTCAGAAGATGATCGACGAGTCCGCCGCAGCAGAAACCACGGAGGCGGAGACGGACGCTGCGGAGACGACTGAAGAGGAAACGACGGAGGCGGAAACGACGGAAGCAGAGACGACCGAGGAAGAAACGACTGCTGCGAAGACCGCGGAGGAAGAGTTAGAGGAACTGCTGGCTTTGGGAAACCAATATTTGGAAGCGGCGGATTACGAACAGGCGATCGAGGCATTTCAGAGCGCTATGGAACTTGACCCGGCCTGTGTGCCCGCCTATTTGGGGCTGGCGGACGTTTACATGGCAATGGGTGACTTAGAGAGCGCACTGTCTATATTGGAGCAGGGGTACGAGGTGACCGGCGATGACCAGATTGCGGCGAAGCTGGAGGAACTTCGGCCGGAGGAGACGACGGAAGAGGAAAAGACGGCGGAGGAAACAACCGAGGCGGAGACGGAGCCTGAGACGACGGAAGCGGAAACAACGGTGGCAGAGACGACGGTGGCGGAGACAACGGAAGCGGAGACTATCCTGGAAGAAACGTTGGAGACAGAAACAGAACCCGAGACGTCGGAGGCGGAAACAGCGCCTGAGACGACAATAGCAGAGACGACTGCTGCAGCAGTAAATAATAATCAGGGTTTTGTTTCCTGGGCTGACGCAGGATTGGAAGATCATGTGATGGACTGGAAAGACGCGAATTTGGAAGCGGCAATGCGTGAAATCACGGGCATCAGCGACAGAGATATTATGTTGAGCGATGTGTGGGAGATGACGGAACTAGATTTAGATTCGTACCAGATCAGTGATATAAGTGCACTGTCCAGCCTGACGAATCTGACGTATTTGAGCCTGGAAGATAACCAAATCAGTGACATAAGTGCGCTGCCTAGCCTGACGAATCTGACGGAACTGGATCTGGGGACTAACCAGATCAGTGACATAAGTGCGCTGTCCGGTCTGACGAATCTGACGTCTTTGTATTTGTATTATAACCAGATCAGTGACATAAGTGCGCTGTCTAGCCTGACGAATCTGACGTATTTGGGGCTGGAGTATAACCAGATCGGTGAAATAAGTGTGCTGTCCGGCCTGACGAATCTGACGTATTTGGGGCTGAATTATAACCAGATTAGTGACATAAGTGCGCTGTCTAGCCTGACAAATCTGGCGCATTTGAACCTGGAAGCTAACCAGATCAGTGATATAAGTGCACTGTCCGGCCTGACGAATCTGCCGATTTTGGATTTGGGGACTAACCAGATCAGTGATATAAGTGCACTGTCCGGCCTGACGAATCTGAGGATTTTGGATTTGGGGGCTAACCAGATCAGAGATATAAGCGTACTGTCCAGCCTGACGAATCTGGCGAATTTGAACCTGGGAGATAATCAGATCAGTGACATAAGTGCGCTATCCGGTCTGACGAATCTGATATTTTTGTGGCTGGATGGTAATCAGATCAGTGATTATTCTCCGGTAGAGTTTGTCGGTGACGGTCTGGTTTATTAAGAGCCCAGATTCGATAAAGTGTGGGGATACATTAGTGGCGAGGAGAGATTGCAGCTGATTGCAAGATCATTATCGATTAGTGCTTTTTTATAAAACGCATAGACAAAAACTCTTATATGAAAGCAGGCACATTAGCCGCCATGGAGAAACTGCACTCGAATGTAAGAGCACCAGCGGCCGATAGTTTCCCACAGAATAAGCAAAAGAAAATTCATACGCATATCATCCGAATAACGAGGAGGAGCAAAGACATGACATTAGGGACGACACTGCTGCTGTCAGGCGGCGCGGTATTGGCTGCGTCATTGGTGGGGACGATCGTCTGCATCATCGTCGGACATGGTAAGAAGAAGCGGCTGAAAGCATACCTGAAAGAGTGGTACTGAGGCCGGCGAGCGGCATTTTCCGGCGGCGCGGCAGATAACTGCACGGGAAGCGCCGCCGCATTTCCCCGCCATATGAAATCCTGGTTCAGCGCCTGTTTTTCATAAAGGCGGCGGACCGTGAGGAACTTCGCGGAGGAGCCATTTATTGTGTGTGCACAGGCACGGCCGCTTTCCCCGGGACAGAGAAAATGGCAAAAACAGGAAAAGTCCTTTTGAGATGATGCGTTCTTCTCAAAAGGACTTCCCTGTGCATTTTCCGCGTTAATTTGCCACATGGACGGCTCCGGAACCGCCAGTCTTTTACTCCTTTTTCCCGCTATGCGCTCTGATTTTCATTCATTCGCCCAAAACTGTTCCACCGCGGAAACGGCGTCCCCGACATCCAGGCCGTACCGCTCCTGCAGGCACTCGATCGCTTCTTCCCGGGATAACTGTTCGCCCCGGCAAATGGCGACCAACTGGCTCAAAACGTGGGAGAGTTTGCCTGATGCTTTCTTCAGCGCCTGGGTCGTTTCTTCCCGTATACGTTTTTCAGCCTTTAATTCCAGCTGTACGGTCTCTGCTTTATGCTCTGCGTCTTCTGCTTTCAGTTCCGCAGCTTCCAGCTTCTGCCGCGCCTCCGCCAGCTGCGCCCGTGCCTCCGCCGTGTTCCTCCGTTCCGCCTGGATGTTCATGCTGTCAAAATTTGCATTCTCAAACAGATATCCCATACCGCTT
>CANQYH010000025.1 GCA_947628025.1 uncultured Lachnospiraceae bacterium
CCACAAAGCGGTGATCTGCGTCGGACAGGGTCCCTGGGAGATGCCGGATTCCACGCGGCAGCTCCACGGCATCCTGGACTGGAAAGAAATCTACGCCTGGGTAGACTACTGGGGCTACGACTGCGCCCACGACTGGGACTGGTGGTATAAACAGGTCGTTTACTTCGCACCCTACCTGCTGGATATGGGCTGAGGAGACGCGGGAAAGCCCGGTTCCGGAATCAGGCAGGACCCGGAAGCGGGAACGTCAAACGCTCCCTGACCGATCATCAAAACAAGCTACAGAAAACGGAACAAGCAGAAGCTGAACCAAGATGAAAATCAGGGGAAATGCGGTTCCAAACCCAAACAGAGAAAGTACAGGCAAAAACCTAAACAGGGAAAATAAGCAAAACAGACCAAACAAATAAAACGCAGGCCCAAAAGCGCGCAAAAACGATACGCCAAAAGCAAAATTAAAAAGTAACTTTTAAAAAAGAACCGTAAAAAGCGGACGCATAAAAAAACAATTAAGAAAAAAGCAGTACGCGGGAACCACCCGCGAGGAGGAGCAGGAAAATGAAAAACGTTGTGTTCATCTCACCGAATTTCCCGACTAACTACTGGCAGTTCTGCCGGGAACTGAAAAATAACGGTCTGAATGTCTTAGGCATCGGCGACCAGCCCTACGACGAGCTGACCTCCGATCTGAAAAACAGCCTGACCGAATATTACAAAGTCTCCAGTCTGGAAAACAGCGACGAGGTCTACCGGGCTATCGCGTTTTTCATTTTCAAATACGGCCGCATCGACTGGCTGGAATCCAACAACGAGTACTGGCTGGAAAGGGACGCCCGGTTCCGCACGGATTTCAACATCCAGAGCGGCTTCCAGGTCTCCGACATTTCCCGGATCAAGTATAAGTCCAAGATGAAAGAATACTATCAAAAAGCCGGCATCCCTGTGGCCCGCTACCATCTGGTGGACGACTGGGACGGCTGCAAGGCGTTCATCGAGCAGGTGGGCTATCCGGTCGTCGCCAAGCCCGACAACGGCGTAGGCGCTTCCGACACCCACAAGATCGCAAACGACGAAGACCTGCGGCATTTCTTCGACACGAAGTTCCCGGAAGTGCCGTATATCATGGAGGAATTCGTCTACGGCGCGGTCAACTCCTACGATGCCATCATTGATTCCAACGGAGAGCCCATGTTCGAGACCGGCAACGTGTCCCCCGTCTCCATCATGGACATCGTCAACAACGCGGACAACTCCGTCTACTATATCGTCAAGGATCTGCCGGAGGATACCCGCCGCGCCGGGCGCGCCACGGTCAAGAGCTTCGGCGTCAAGAGCCGCTTCATCCATTTTGAGTTCTTCCGCCTGCAGCAGGATCAGGAGGGGCTGGGCAAGAAAGGCGATATCATGGCCCTCGAGGTCAACATGCGCCCCTGCGGCGGCTTCACGCCCGACATGATCAACTTCGCCCACTCCACCAACGTCTACAAGATCTGGGCGGACATGATCGCGTTCGACCGTTCCACGATGCCCGTGGGCCAGCACGCATTCTGCGCTTTCGCGGGACGCCGGGACGGCAAGAATTTCGTCATGAGCCATGAGGACATCATGAACAAATACGGCGCGAAAATGAAGATGGTAGACCGGATTCCGGACGCGCTGTCCGGAGCCATGGGCAACCAGATGTACCTGGTGCTGTGCGACAGCGAGGAAGAGTTGAACCAGTTCTATAAGGACGTGCTGGAGTGCCGGGAGTAAATACCCCCGGCCCCTGCTCCCTGTATTGACCTGTAACCTTGCAGCCTTTTGCATCTGCATTCATCATATAAGCAAGGTTATCCCGGCCGTCAACGCTCCATCATGGCGACGGATATTTTTTCCATATACGTTTTCTTCGTCTCCATAGACGAATGGACATAACGGTTAATGGTTTCTGTCGGACTGGAATGCCCCAGTATCTCACTGAGGCCTTTCAGTTCGACGCCCAGTTCCACAGAGCGCGTCGCAAAAGTATGTCTCAGCGTATGGCAATGCACCCCCTCTAATCCGCATAATTTCGTATACTTTTTCATCCGGTACTGCACCGTGCGCGGTTCCATGTATTTTTCGGTTCCCGTCAGCACATATGCGTCCAGATCGTCCGGCCTCATTTTCTGGCAGAGAATTTCTATATTATCCGAAATCGGTATCGTCCTGCAGGAGGCGATGCTTTTGGGACTGCCTATATGGATCTTTGTTTTGCTTTTTTCGCCCGGCTCCGTAACCTGCAGGCGCTGCATAGTAAAGCAGATCCGGATCGTCTTGTTTTCCAGGGAAATATCTTTCCAGCGGAGCGCGCACAATTCGCCGACCCGGATCCCTGTCAGCAACGCCAGCAGGATCCCCAGTTTGCAGTAATCCATATCGGTCAGCAGGCAGACGATGAAACGCTGCTGTTCCGGAACGGAAAGAGTGCGCGCCTCCTGCCGCGCATTATGGGGGTAAGCGATCTCCACATCGCGGAAGATCCCGGGATAGGTCCTCTGCGCATACTTTAAAATGGCATGGAACACGGTCAGGATGTCCCTCACAGTCTTGGAAGAAAGCCCGTTATCCAACAGCTGCTTCCGAAAACGTTCCGCCGCCCGGGTATCGACACTCTCGGGATAAAGTAACCCCAGGGCAGGATATATGTGCTTTTCCAAAATCCCTTTGTATTTTACATAGGTCGAATCTTTAACCCTGCTCTGCTGCAGATCCAGCCATTCCCTGCAAAACAGGGAAAACCACCGGCTCGGCGGCGGGATCTGCTGAAAACCCGGATCCTTGTCTACGCTAAATTCCGTCGTTTTACACAGCATTAATTTCTGCCTCGCTTCTGCATACGTTTTCCCGTAACAAAAACCATACTTCGCTTTTCCGGAAAACTCATACCCCTTTATGTAACGAGCTTCCCAGCGACCGTCTTTCCGTTTATAAATGTTTTCACCCTTTTTTGACATAATCGCCATCCTCCTTAGTCTAAATTTGAGTATTTACATTATAAACGATTATTTTCTTTGATTTCATTACTATCCGCGATCATCTTTCAATATTTTGTATATTTCCTGGTTCTGTCCAAAAAATCTAAAAAAGGAGTGAGTTTCCGGCTTTCCCGAATACTCGCTCCTTTTACAATCCAGCTTTCAAATATTCTCACTATTTCCGGCCCACCGCGCTCTCCCCGGCCATTTTCTCCGCCAGCCTGCAGAGCCTGGCGGCGGTCTCCGCGTCCGCGGCGCTCAGGTAAAATCTGGCCCGATGGCAGAAATTGAATTTCGGGTCGATCCGGTGCAGCGTCCCGGCGTCCGCGCCGGCCCATTCCTCCGGGAACGGGATCTTGGTCTTAAAGGAATTCAGCTCCGGCGGGACGCCCTGCCCGGCCCAGCCGCCGCGCCCGTCGGGAAATACGCAGAATTTTTTGTCCGTATCCACCAAAACCGCCTGCCACGGCACAAAACGGGGCAGGATCACCACACTGTCTGCGCTCTCCGCCATCGCCTTTTCGACGATCTCGGCAGCCCGATTTTGTGCGGCTGTCTGAGACAAGTACCTGCGCAGGATCCCCTCGGCATAGTTCACCGCCTGGGCGAAACGTTCATCCGGGGAATCCGGGGAATCCCACTCGGGATTGAACCAGGAAATCGCCGCCGACAGCACGCACTGTTTCCCGCCGTTGTCCGCATCGTCCAGAGCGGAAACGAAATGCCGGTCAAAATTCGCCGCCTCTTTTTCTCCCACCAGCATAGGACCATATTTCTCCCACAAAAGCCCAAACGCGGCGTAAGGCGTGCCGTCCGCCCGTTTCCTCGCTCCCGCCTGATGGTGGTCGAACTCGCCCATGCCGATGTCATAGACGATGCCGTCAAAGTCCTCCGGCACCTTATTTCCCCTCGTGAACTGAAAATCCGGATAGATCAGCCGCAAAAGCGCCGTAGAGAATACGTCGTCCGCATGAAATGTGCCGCTGTGCGTAAATCCTTTCATTTATGTATACCTCCGTTTTCCGCTGTCTGCTCATTGGCAGCCGCTGAGATCCTTAATATGATCCTGCCATATAAGCAGTATATCATATTCACGGACGCGCCTCAACCGGATTCCGGAAATAAACCGGCAAAAACCAGGCAAAATGGCCGGACCGCCCGAACTTCGCGCAAAAAGCTCCGGATTTCTCATTGCAAATTTCTGACCCGTCCGTTATGATAATCATAGATCCGCTCCGCGAAGACCGTCCAATCCATGGACGGCCGCAGCGGGGCTTCCGCAGTCAAACGGCCCCGGCGAACGATAAACGCCCGGGCCCTATCTCATATAGACCGGAGGAACTACCATGTACAGTTTTGCCAATGATTACAGCGAGGGAGCCCATCCCAGGATCCTGGAGGCTCTGGCGAAGACCAATCTGGAACAAAACCCCGGATACGGTCTGGACAGTCATTCTGCCCACGCCATCGAACTGATCCGAAAAGAAGCCGCCTGTCCCCAGGCGGACGTCCATTTTCTCGTCGGAGGGACCCAGACCAATACGCTGGCCATCACTTCCGTGCTCCGTCCCCATCAGGCTGTGATCGCCGCGGTCACCGGCCATATCAACACGCACGAGACAGGCGCAGTCGAGGCCCGCGGCCATAAGATCCTGCCCACGGAGACGCCCGACGGGAAGCTGACGCCGGACCGGATCCGACCTATCCTGGCCAGGCACACCGACGAGCATATGGTCCAGCCTAAAATGGTCTACATCTCCGATTCCACGGAGATCGGGACCATCTATACCAAAGCCGAGCTGGAAGAATTGTCCCGGTTCTGCCGCCAAAACGGACTGTATCTGTTTTTGGACGGTGCCCGCATCGGGGCCGCCCTGACCAGTGCCTCCAACGACCTGACCCTGGCGGACGCCGCCGCGCTGACCGACCTGTTCTACATCGGCGGCACGAAAAACGGCGCACTGTTCGGAGAAGCCCTGATCGTCACAAACGACGCGCTCAAACCGGACTTCCGCTACCTGATCAAGCAGCACGGGGCCATGCTGGCGAAAGGGTGGCTTTTGGGCATCCAGTTTGAGGAACTGTTCCGCGGCCGCCTGTTTTATGACCTGGCGGCTCACGCCAACGAAATGGCGGTCCGGCTCCGGGACGCGCTGGCCGGGCGCGGATATCCGTTCGCCTACCCGCCCCAGACCAACCAGCTGTTCCCGGTCTTTGCCAACGATGAGATCCGGCTGCTGGAAAAAGACTTCTCTTTCCATCCCGACATCACGATCGACGCCTGCCATACCAGCATCCGCCTGGTAACCTCCTGGGCCACCACGGACGAGGGTACGGACGCTTTCATCCGCGCGCTGGACGGGCTGAAAAAAAGGAACGGCTGATCATTCAGGCGTCCCTTTCGTCCTTATCTGGTTCATATTCATATTCGCCGCGGTACACCACAAAGGCCGGGCCCGTCATATGCACAAACCCTTCCGCGTCCCATTCTACTTTCAGGACGCCGCCCGGTTGGCGTACCTCTGCCTGGCGGCCGCAGAGCCCGCAAAGACTGGCAGCCACGACCGCCGCGCAGCAGCCGGTGGCGCAGCCGATCGTCTCGCCGCAGTTGCGCTCCCATTCCCGCATACGGATGTGGCTCTCGTCCACGACCTGGGCAAAAGTCACATTGGTGCGCCTGGGAAAACAGGGCAGACATTCCGCGGCGCGGCCGTATTTTTCCAGGGGAAGCGCGTACAGATCCTCGTCCGGATCCACGAAAAGCACCGTATGCGGATTGCCGAACGACAGGCTGGACGCGCGGAAGACCCGGTCCGCGACCGTCAGGGGCTGATCCAGAAACGTCTTCCCCTCCGTCCGCACCGGTATCTTTTCCGCCGAAAACTCCGGGCGGCAGATGCGGGCGTGGATATCGGTCACTTCTCCGTCCTCGACGATCAGATCGACCTGCTGCTCACCGCCCAGGGTCTCCACCGTCACCGTATTCCGACTGGTATAGCCGCTCAGATAGTAAAACTTGGCGGAGCTGCGCAGCGCGTTTCCGCACATCTCCGCCTCCGATCCGTCGGGATTGAACACGCGCATCCGGTAATCGCAGCGTTCGGACGGACAGACCAGGATCATCCCGTCGGAACCCGCGCCGAAGTGGCGGTCGGAGATCCGCCTGGCCAGCTCTTCCGGCCGGGGCACCGTCTGCCGGATCGCGTCGATATAGATATAATCATTGCCAAAAGCCTGCATTTTCGTAAACTCTATCTTCATAGCCGATCCCCTTTTTGTCTGCCAATGTCTGGAAAGTTCTGTTCTGCCGTTTTGCCGCGCGGCCGGAGACTCCCCCACATCCTCTACGAGGGCTCTTCCAGGATCCTCCGGATATGATTGCGCACCAGCTCAAAGGCCACCTGGTTCATGCCGCTGTTGATCACCACGTCCGCCAGCACGCGGGTCGGCTGCACATACAGGTAGTGCATGGGCTTTACCGTGGTCAGGTACTGCTCCACCACGCCCTCGATGTCCCTGCCCCGCTCCTTTACGTCGCGGATCACCCGCCGCAGGATCCTCTCGTCCGCATCGGCCTCCACATAGATCTTCACATCCAGAAGCTTCCGCAGCCTGGCGTCGGCCAGCACCAGGATCCCCTCCACGAGGATCACCTTCTTAGGTTCCACCACGATCACGTCCTGAGAACGGGTATGCAGCGCGTAATCGTAAACCGGACAGCGGACGGCTCTTCCCTCTCTCAGCTCTTTCAGCTGCTCCAAAAGCAGCTCCGTCTCAAACGCATCCGGATGATCGTAATTCATCTTTTTGCGCTCCTCAAACGGAATATCGTCCTGAGCGCGGTAATAATTGTCATGATAGAGCACCGCCACGTCGTCCCGGAATTCCTCTTTCAGCCGGTTGGTAAAGGTCGATTTGCCTGAGCCGGTCCCGCCCGCAATGCCTATGATCACCGTCTTCATCCTCTGTCCTCCCCATTTTCTGCCTGTCTGTGCCGTCTCCGGGCCCTGTGCAGCCTGTCATTCTGTCTTTCATCGCAGGATTTCGCGCATAAAATCGCAGGTTACAGGTTATAGCTGCCGCGAACGTTCGGATATTCTCCCATCCGGGTATTCCCCGCGCCGGCGCTATTTCAGCACGATCTCGCAGTCCGGCTCCACCTTTTTGCAGGTCTTCACGACCTCCTGCATGATCTCGTCAAAACGGGAATCGTCCGCCTCGATCACCAGTCGCTGGGTCATAAAGCTGACCGTCGCCTCTTTCACGCCGTCGATCTTATTGATGGCGGTTTCCATCTTCGCCGCACAGTTGGCGCAGTCTAAATCCACCAGTTTAAATTTCTTCTTCATAGGGTATATCCTCCTCTGCATCATTTTCAATATATGAATAAATGTTCATATATTGATTATATACCCTATTCTGAAAAATGCAACTATTTTTTACAGTTCTTTCTGCGTTCCCGCCAAAATTTTTTGATATTCAGCGAAAACCGGCGTGACATTCGCCATACCGGTTCCTCATAAAAAGCTTATATTCTCTTACATTCATTTCCGCGAACCGCCGCCCAAATATCCCGCGCCTGCGGTCTTT
The DNA here is from genome assembly GCA_947628025.1 of uncultured Lachnospiraceae bacterium. Lineage (GTDB taxonomy): Bacteria > Bacillota > Clostridia > Lachnospirales > Lachnospiraceae > UBA3402. The sequence goes on from CANQYH010000025.1 coordinate 7,590, forward strand.
ATCTTTCAGGCTGCAGCTAAGATCGCGGTTGATGCCCGCCCAAATATCGTATGCGGTCTTCATCCGCGGCAGCCGCAGATCCTATTGCTCCTGCAGCTTCCTGAACAGCTTGATACTGTACTGATATTTATCGCCCCGGAAAACGGAACGCTCATAAAGCACCGGCATCCCGGATTCCAGATAGGTCGTGCGCTTCTCCACGAGCACCGCGCCTCCAACCTCGTATTCCAAAAACTCCGCCTCCCGCGGTTTGCAGAGGCCCGCCGTCATTTTCTGCTCGCCGAAACTCAGCCGGTAGCCGCAGCGTTCCATATGTAAAAAGACTTTCGCCGTATTAAAATCCAGATTCTCCAGGATCCTCCCGATCTCGGCAGGCACATAGGAACGGTTATAGACCAGCGGACCATCCGCGTAGACCAGACGGTCAAACCGGAACACCGTCTCCCCGTCTTTCAGGTTCAGAGCCTCCTGTACCCGGGGAGACGCCGGCCGGTAACCTTTATATACCTCCCGGACTGACCGGGCCTCTTCCGTCACCAGAAGCTCTTCGACCACTCCCATCAGCAGGCCCAGACGGCGGCTGACCTTGCGTTCCGCCACCTGCGTCTCTTTTCCCTGATGCCGGATCAGATATCCGTCTTCCACCATAGCGCCGATGCACTTGCGGACCGTGACCCGGCTGATGTCATAAAGCTCCGCCAGTACGCGTTCGCCGGGGATCGTCTCCCCCGGTTTCAGCTCTCCCGACTCGATCTGCCCGACCAAAATATCTTTCAACTGGAGATACAGCGCCCGATTCGCATCCAGATATATCCTTCCTTTTACTGTATTCACCCTGCAATCATCCTTTTCATTCTTTCTATCCGCGCGGCGTCCGGCCCTGTTTTCCAGCTCACACCCGGCTATCGCTCTCCTTTTCCATCAGCAGGGCGCTTACCTCTTCCCAGGAATGAAACGCTCTCGCGCGGTTCTTTTCCTGAAACTGTTCCGCCCGCGTGCCTCCCAGAAGCATCGCGCAAAAATCCACGCCCGCCGCCTCGGCCGCTTTCTCGTCTACCAGGCTGTCCCCGATATAAAGCAGCTCGTTCTTTTCCACGCCGAACAGTTCCAGCATCCGGAGCAGTCCCTCTGGATCCGGCTTCGGCGTCTTCACCTCGTCGCCGCCCAGCACATATTGAAAATACCCTAAAAGCCCATATTTGTCAAGAGACGCCCTCAAAAGATAGGCCAATTTAATGGAGACGATCCCCAGTCTCATGCCGCGCTCCGAAAGCAGCCGCACGCACCGATCCACTCCCGGAAAGAATGTGGTCCGCGCCGGCATCTGCTCCCCGCACAGCTTCCGGTAATAAGCCTGCATCGTAAGGAGCTTTTCCATGTCCGTCTCATGGGCCGTATGCCCCAGCATGATCGGATGGGTATTGCCCACGACCGGCAGAATATATTCGTAGCTTTCCTCCGGATACCCGAAATGGCGGACCGTCTCGTTCAAAAGGTCCACGATCACATGAGAGGTATCCGCCAGCGTCATATCAAAATCAAACACCATCGCCCGGTAGCGTCCCAGGTCCACCGGGCATTTCCTGTCCTCACTCATTCCTGTCCTCCTCCTGCCGCCGTCAAGCCCTGCGTTTCCGCCCACATCCCGTCTTCTTCCCCGTCCTCTTCTTTTTCCATATACAGGGAAAAGATCCAGTTGCAGATCATCGCGTTCAGATACAGGGCCAGGGCAGGCAGGACGATGACCGCATAGGGGATATAATAGGAACCGGCCAGCGCCAGCCCCGTCGTCAGCAGCATACAGAATCCGTGGGGCAGATGCCGGAACGTCATAAACAAGCTGTTGCTCACGATCTTGCGGAACGAGAAATCAAACCGCCCCGCCAGGGGATACAGAAATACCGACACCAACAGCCACAAAAACGCCACCCCCGCAAAGATCCCAAAAAGGAAAATGGGCCAGATGCCCTTGATCCGCAGGCACGCCGTTATGTCAAAGACCAAAAACAGTCCGAATCCCAGCTGGCACAGCCAGAGCTTCGTCCCCAGCGGGAAATTTTTCGCGAACGCCCGGAAATAGGTCCGCAGCACTTTCCCCTCCTGGTCTTCCGCTATCTGCAGAAGCACATGCCAGAACGCGGTGGAAGCCGCCCCGATCGTAACGATCGGAAGACTCGTGAGCAGCCACGCGATCTCCAGGATCACCACATCCGCCATCTTGTTGGCAAACGTCCAGAATTTGTTCTCTACATTAAACATCCGATCCAGCATATATATCCCCCCGATCTTCTGCGCGCTTCGGACAGCGCCCACGGAAACGATAAACCCCTGTTACAGTGGCCTGTAACCTTGTAACCTTTTTGCAAATTGCAGCATATTCCACACCGTATGGCCGGCATCTGCTCTGACAATTCCACGCGCTAACGACGCAAACATATTTTAAAAGAACCGCGGCGGCATCCGGCCTTTCCGCTCCGGCCAGCCAGCTACGCGCCCTGCTCCAGCGCGGCCTTGGCTTCGTCATAGATCTGGCACATCACCCGGCAGGATTCATAGGCCGCTCTCGCCAGCGTATCCTGCATGGCGGCCGGAGCATTTTTCGTGGACGGTCCGACCTCCAGGGAACAGTCGCCCTCGTAACCTATTTCCGCCAATACCGGTATTACTTTCAGCCAGTTTACTTTCCCTACAAAGGGGATCGTGTGATTATCCGTGACGCCGTAATTGTCATTGACATGGAGACAAGCCAGGCGCTTCCCCACCTTCCGCAGGCCCGCGCACTGATCCAGCCCGGTCAGATTGGCGTGGCCGAAATCCCAGCAGATCTTTACCATCGGGTCGGCGTAGCTGTCCACAAATCGGATCAGCTCGTCATAATGGGCCGTATAGCGCAGCTTGATCGGGCCGTTGGCGTTCTGGATCATATTCTCAAAGGCCGTGCCGACCCCCAGCCGGATCCCCTGCTCCACAAACGGATCGTAAAACGCGTGGTTGCCCGCAGCGGACAAGTCCCAGTCATAGCAGGGATACGGATAATTTTCGCAATGGGCCACGGCCCAGGGCGCTCCGGCCATCTGCGCCACAATATAAGCGCGGCGGGTACATTCCGCATAATGCTCCGCGTAGCCGGGCGTGCGGAACGCCGGATCCAGTTCCCGGGACCCCCGGCGGACAAACGGCACATGCACCTGCGAAAAAGCGATCCCGACCTTCACCGCTTCATTGACGATCTCGTCCGCACGCTGCTGCCAGTCGTCCTGGCACAGGAAAAACTGCGGATCCATCACCGGCGCCATATTCAGATCCAGCGTCTCAAACCCCACTTCACGGAGTTTGCGCACGATCTCTTTTTCTTCCATCAGATGCGGCTCGTCCACCGCGGTGCGGTAAACGCCCGTATTCGTTCCGATCCTCATATCGTATTCTCCTTTTCTGCCGCTTCTTTTGCGGCCCGCGCGAATTCTGCCTCCATCCCGCGCAGTTCCGGCCAATTCATGCGCAGGCGGCTGTCATGCTGCACCGTATATGTAAATTTCCCTTTATCGTCCAATGAAATAAGCACCGCTCCGTCAAATCCGGTCGCATAATACAGGGACTTCTCCATATAGCGCCTGCGCGTCTCGCTGCTGCCGCATCCGTCGGTCTCCGTCAGGACCAGCCGCGGATGAAGCGCCTCCACCCACGCCCGGTGGCTGGAAGTATATTTTCATGTTGCCTCCTCCTCTTTCATGCTTGGTTCTGAGCCGCCGCTTCCTCTTTGCGGACGGCCCTTGTTCTATCAATCTCCGCGCCCCACGGTACGCCCCTTGCGCCGGGGCGCAGCGATCTTCGCAGCCTTCGCATCCGTACCCTCCGTAAGTCCGGGATGCGGGCCGGCCCGGTTCAGCCCGCTGCCCCCAGCAGGGCGTTCCCGACGGATACCGTATAACGCAGCGCCTCCGGCAGCAGCGCGTCCGGCATCCCGGCCGTAAACTTATGGGTCTCGAAAGAGAAACTGCCCTGGTAACCGATCTCCCTCAGGCCGTTCATGACCGCCTCCCAGTCCACGGTACCCAGCCATGGAAGCAGATGGTCGTCTTTCTCCCCATAATTATCATTGATGTGGGTGGCGATCAGGCGTTTCCCGATCCGCCGCAGGCAAGTCCCCTGATCCTCCCCCATCTCGTTGGCATGACCGGTATCCCAGCAGATGCCCACGTTGTCAAAATCCTGCTTTAACCGGTCCGTCAGTTCGATCAGTTCCTCCAGGCTGGCGTGATACCGGTACCCGCGCCGCCCGTCCGGCAGGCGCTTCCCGAACATATTCTCAATGGCGACGGACACTCCGCATTTCGCCGCCAGTTCCAGATGGGGCTTAAAATACTCCAGGTTCGCCCTCGCGTTCAGCGCCGCGTCCTTGGGGTCCGCCATGATGCTATGGAACGTGATCGCTTTGGTCCCCAGGATCCCGGAAGCGACGATGGAGCGCCGGATCATTTCTTCCCGGTATTCGGAGATCCGGTAGTCCTCCGCCTTTCGGTAGCGGTAAAACGGCGCGTGGGACTGATCTGCGGTCATGCCCAGGCTGTCCAGCTCCTCTTTGTAGCGGCGCGCCCAGTCCTCCCAGCCGTCCTCCGTCAGCTCCAGCGGCTCGCAGTCCGCCTTGCAGAAATTCACGTCGATGTCCCGGTAACCGGCCTCATACAGCCCTTTCGCGCTATCCGACAGCGTGATATAGCTCCCGTCCCGGCGGTACCGGTACATAGCCGTCGTCGTCGATAACTTCATTTAAAACTCCGTGTCTCCTTTCATCCGCAGATGCACCGCGCCGATCTTGAATGTCTGCGGCAGCGCCAGGATGTTGGGATTCGGACCGGTGTATTTCTTCATCGCGTCCTTCAGCGCCTCTTCAAATGTCGCCCTGGTCTTCAGGCCCATGCTTCTGGCGATGCCCGGCTCCTGCGCGCCTACGATGTAGATCGCGGAAGTGTTCATCTCCGCGATGTGCCCGCAGGCCATCATGGAGAAGCCGTGGAACGGATGGAACGCGCCGGTGAAGCGGTACTTGCGGATATATTCCTCGTTGGTGGCGAAATACTCCGCGTAGCGGTCCATATCGGCCAGCGTATTCATGTAATCGTGCTGGAACAGCTCGTACAGCTCGCGCAGGTACGGCCACCGTTCGTCGTGGAAATAACCGTTGCAGATCGTAGAGCAGATGATCACGCAGTGATCGCTCATGACTCTCTTATGGCGGATCACCTGGGCGGACAGCGCCTGCATCATCTGGATCGGGTTGGTGCCCATGCCGTTGCCGTAATGGAAATCCTGCGGCATACCGAATACCATGATGTCATATTTCTTCTCGGCCCACGGCACGTAGGTACGCTTGTTGGCCAGCTCCCAGGAAATGGGCTGCATCTCTTTGGCGTAGCCGCTGTAGATCGCGATCTGTCTTGCGTAGGTATCCAGCACCGCGTCGCAGCAGAAGAATTTTTTGCCCATACATTTCTCCATGTGCATACCGATCTCGTCGAATTTGGAACGCATCAGGGAGTGGTTATTGACCGGAGCGAAATCGTCGCGGTGCATAACGCTGGGCGTATGGTGGGTCGCGATGCTCCTCCAATGGGTGATGCCGGTGGTGCAGTGCTTATAGCCGCCGGAATAACCGCCGTAAGGATTGCCCTGGGTATGTCCGATCAGAATCGCCACGTCCGAATCATAGACGTATTTGTTCATGATGACCCGGTCGCCACGCTCCGTGTAGCCCAGATCCACCAGATGGTCCCAGTCTTCGCTGTCATGGCTGATGATCTGCCTTGTGGGATGGAACTCGAAGAACAGCTCGTCGCCCAGGATCCTGCGGGCGTCGGCGTCGGAGGTCTTCGGATGCAGGCCGCCGGAGAAGATCAGCAGGATGTCTTTCTTCTCCACTCCCGCCGCGTACAGTTCCTCCAGGATCACCTTGATCGACACCTTGCGGTGGGAGGTAGGCTGCAGGCCGCCTTTCACGATGTCCGGTACAATGATCGTCACCTTGCTTCCTTTGTGGGCCAGCTCCGACAGAGGCGGCATCCCGATGGGATTGCGCACGGATTCTCTCGTCTTCTCCTCGATCTGGTCCGTGGGCAGGCACTCCGGATCCGGCACCGTTTTCCCGGGGATAAATATGTCGGTCAATCCATCAGGCAGCTCCGCCGGCATCGTGCCGTAACCATACTCAAAATCCAGTTTCATATTCTTTTCTCCTCTCTTTATGTTCATCCTTTTATCGCCGTCCGCGCCGCTTTCTTTCCTGTCCGCTTTTCCCGGCGCGGACCTGCGGACCATTCACGTATACTGCGGAACCGGCCCTCTCCATGATGCCAGCTCTTCCGTCCGAACCGGCTCCGCGGCTGTTCCCATACGGGTCCGGGACCCTTTCTTTCCGTCTCTTTTTCCGGCAGCCTTGGTCTTTGGGTCCCTCGCCCGGTCACAGGCTTTTATCTACGACCGCTCCGCCGCGTATTCCGCCTTGAACACCTCGGCCAGGACGCTGGTATCGTATTTCGCCATTCCCTTATTGTCCCGGGCGTCCTCATTGATCGCCTGGACGTAGCTGGCGATCCGCGGCGTTACGCCCGCTTTCTTTGCCATCTCGATCCCCAGCCCCGCGTCCTTGCACAGCAGCTCGATCGTAAACGTGGGATCGTCGTAGCGGTCCTCGGCGATCCGCCCCGCCGTCTCGCAGAAGAGTCCGCTGACCGTGGCGGCCCCGCTCTGGGATACCACATCGTAAAATACCTTCTTATCGACTCCCAGCGGCTCCGTCAGGGCCATCACTTCGGCGCTGATCGCATTGATGACGGAAAACATCTGCTGATTTAAGAGCTTAAACGCGTTGCCCGCGCCGTGGTCTCCCACATGCACCGCTTTCCTCGCGAAGCACTGGAACGCAGGCATCGCGTACTCGATACATTCTTTCTCGCCGCCCGCCGGCATCAGCCATTTGCCGGCTGCGCTGGGACGTCCCAGGATCGGAGCATCGATATAATGAGCTCCTTTCTTCCCGGCCGTCGCCGCGTTGGCTTTCGAAGTCTCCGGATCCACCGTGCTGGTGTCGATCACGATATGCTCCGCCGTCAGATTTTTCACCAGTCCGTTTTCTCCCCCTACCACGTCGTACACATGCTGCGGCTTCGGCAGCGACAAAAAGATCACTTTCGCTTTCGCCGCCAGCTCCGCCGGAGAAGCGGCCGCCTCCGCGCCGTGGCTTAAAGCATATTCCATGGCCGCCGGGGACGGATCATACGCCACGACCGGAAAACCGTGGGCGATCAGGCCGTCCAGCATACATTTCCCCATGACGCCGGCTCCGGCCAGTCCGACCGTCTCATTCTGTGGGATGTATTCGGTCGAGAACATCATACAGTACGCCTCCTTCCGCGCTTCCCGGCACATCCATATGCATCAGCTTCGCCACTGTGGGCGCTACGTCGATGATCTTCGCCGGGAGTTTTTTTTCATATTTTTCTACGCCGGGGCCGCCTAAGATCATCACCGCATGCATATCATGCAGCGACGGCAGCGCCAAATGCACTCCTGTAAAGTTGCCGCACAGCACCGCCGGCTCGTACAGCTCCGGATTGCTGATGATCCGCTCCGTCCCGTCCCGGTACTTGATCGCCGTGCGGTAGATGAACGGATGGGACATATATCCCGGCTTCCAGGCATAGATCACATCGCCGACCCGGTCGTAGCCAGGTCCCTCGTAGATCCCCAGAGTGCCGGATTCCTCTTTCGTAACGGCCAGCGCCACGACGGATTCCCCTGTCTCCGGATTTTTCATATCGTACAGCGCCTTGATGATCTCCTGCTGCACCCGCGCGTAATCCTCCGGCTCCACGATGCCCTGCGGGTCGCGGCCTTTCAGGTTGATAAAGATATGGGCGTGGCAGGGCTCCAGCGGATGGCACTTCGTATTCTCCCACCTGATCTTCAGATTGCTCGGATCGTCGCTGGTCAGATCCAGCACATACTCCAAAAGGCCCGCCCTGGCCAGATGCTCTTTCACGTAAGGGTTCCAGTCCAGATGCGTCATGCCGTGGTCGGAGATCAGCATCACATAGGTTTCGTCCAGATCCACCGCTTCCAGGATCTTCCCGATGTTGTCGTCCACCTGCTTATACACAGTGCGGATCATCTCCCAGCACCAGTCCGCTTTCTCCGGATCGTAGACCCTGGCTTTCGGCTCGATCCCGGCATACAGCACATGCTCGATATGGTCGATGGTGCCGACCCAGGAGAAGCCCAGATCCCACTCGTGATTTTTCAGTACGCAGCGCGTCGCGTTGCCCCACCAGTCCGCGTGCATCTGAAGCTGCTCCAGATACAGTTTATCGTCCATCCAGCCGTCCATGAACGCCCAGGGATCGTCCACTTCCATGAAATATCCCGCCGCTTCCTCCGCTTCGGCCGTCAGGCTGGCCGGCACCGAGTACGTCTCCGCCGTATTGATGGAAGACTGGTACAGCTTGAAATGACGGCCGTCCTTCGAAAGCTCCAGGATCTGGAAACGGAACCGCCCGTCCCTCTGATAATCCCTGGCCTTAAAATTCTTCGTGATCCATGGACCGTAATCGCCCATCGCGATATCCGTCTCCGCTTCCGCCGCGTCTTTCGTGTCGCCCACCAGCATCCGGTCATAGCCCTCCGGCGTGGAGGCGTACATCAGCACGTGCATCGGATAGCCCTCGATGTAGGTCGGAGGCACGGTGATATCAAATTCCAGCGGAGGCAGACAGCTCTCCGGCATATGTACCCACCCCTCGGCGGCTCTCGGCTCCACCTGCACGGCCCGTCCCGGGATCTCGTTGCATTTCAGCTTCTGATCCGAGAAAACGGAACTGGACGCGCAGTCCCAGAGCGGCATATAGAAATAGCGGAACGGCGGATTCAGCGAACCTGCCAGCTGCACGCCGTCTTCCTCGGTCAGCGCTCCCATCGGGAACGTCACCGGCCAGTTGATCAGCGCGGTCTTTTTGCCCATCCGCTTCGCTACGTCCCAGAGCGTCTCGCACAGCACTTCGTTGCGGTCAAAGGAGGTATGCCAGAAATCCAGGTCCTCCCCTACATGCTTGACCATCAGACTGGGCACGCCGTTGGTCCCTGCGCCGGCACCGCTGACGATCGCGGTCCAGGCCGCGGCGGTCAAAGGCGGGAACACGGTCTCCAGACGGGAGAAAATACCCTGGTCGATGATCTTCTTCGTGTTCGGCATATTGCCCTCGTCCACGAACTTTTTCACCAGATCCGGCATCGCCGCGTCCAGTCCGAGAAACAGTATCTTTTTGTCTTTCATACTCGTCCCCTTTATCCAATCAAAAACAGTTTCGGGTTTCACTGGTATCTTCGATAATACCAGTATGATACCAGTATACCGCACCCGCTCCAGAATATCAACTCTTTTCAAAAATCTGTGGCCCATATTTTAATTTTTTCTGTTTTTGATAATGTTTTCGTTCGTTTTTTGTGCATTATGACGAATTTGCATTTGCTATTGACACTCTTATTTTTGTTTCAACAATAGCTTATAACAAAAATTTTCCGTTTTTTCCTTGGAAAACGCCAGCGGTCCGCCTCCGGATCTTTCAACTGGTCTTATTTCTGAGCCGGTCCGGCGGGCAAACTATCGGTGCTGAAAAAGGTCTTGCATATGCGGCGGATTTTGCATATACTAAAGGTAACAGGCAGATTGTCAGATTACAGTATCAACCGCTTTGAGATTGCGCGGCTCTCGGATAAGCAGCCGGGGATGTTTACGGGCGATCCCCGCTTTGAAGAAACGGCAAATGAGGTAAGGAAAGAAGGAGGTCCGAGAACCATGTGTGAAGTATTGGATAGAATCGAGGCCAGAGGAGAAGCCAGAGGAGAGGCCAGGGGAGAGGCCAGAGGAGAAGCCAGAGGAAAGGCACTGGGATGGGAAAATGCACTGCTGGTCGCTGTCAAAAACCTCATGAGATCTACCAAATGGACAGCCGAGCAGGCAATGGAGGCTCTTGGTATCCCGGCGGCAGAACAGAAAGAGCTTAAAGCGAAATTGTAGGGTGCGGCGGTAATCAAAAATCCAAAAATAAGACCAAACGTCCGTTTCCGGCGGCTGAAATGCGTCAGCCATATCGGAGACGGGCGCTTGTTTTTGACAGGCTTTTAGTGGAACATTTGAACTGAAAACGGATCCTCAAAAACGCGGACTTTTTGCCTTCGTTCATCGTTTAATCTCTCTTTGCCTTAAAATATTCTCTCGGCGATACATGATAATATCCCCGGAATGCCCGGTAAAAATTGCTGGTGTCATGATAGCCCACCATTACGGACACTTCTTCAACGGAAAGGCTGGTTCCTTTCAGCAGCGCCAACGCCCTGTCCATTCGCTGCTCCAGCAATATTTCAGAAAATGTCCTGCCGGTTTTCTGCCGGAGCAGGGAGGAAATGTAATTGGGATGATAGGAAAAATGCGCGGCCGTCATCCCCAAAGTCACCTGGCCCGTATGTTCGCCAATATAACGGATGATCCGGTCAGATAAAGACTGACTTTCTGTTTTCGCCGATATATTGCGGTATTCTCTTGCAACGTGCATCAGAAGTGCAAGGGTCATCGGCTTCAAAATCGCCTGTGTGTCCTCTTTTCTGTCCGCGTATTCAAGGATCATCAGTTCCAACAGCTTCCGGAACGGATGGCTGCCGTCAAATGTCAAATGGATCATATCCTGCGAAAACCGGTCTTTCTGCGGGTCAAGAAAAAAGTGAAACATGGAATTGTCTACGGACAGGGAGGAAAGATATTCCCGGAAAAAGGCATTTTTCTGAATCAGTACGCCGACGATCACAATATCCTCCTCCGACTCTCCCCGAATCGCATAACCGCTGAACGG